>NZ_JBOCCY010000037.1:0-518 GCF_050586445.1 Bacillus coreaensis | reverse complement strand
AGTAATCGCGGATCAGCATGCCGCGGTGAATACGTTCCCGGGCCTTGTACACACCGCCCGTCACACCACGAGAGTTTGTAACACCCGAAGTCGGTGGGGTAACTCGCAAGAGAGCCAGCCGCCTAAGGTGGGACAGATGATTGGGGTGAAGTCGTAACAAGGTAGCCGTATCGGAAGGTGCGGCTGGATCACCTCCTTTCTAAGGAAATATGCTTGCGATAGCAAGACATAAAATACAGACGTGACGATTTGTTCTTGTTCAGTTTTGATGGTTTAATAAGGTTTTTTGCATCAGCAAAATAACCATCCATCAAGTTGTTCTTTGAAAACTAGATAAAGTAAAAAAGTCAAGAAAGAAATCGAGTATCGCCATTTTAGTTTTCTCTCTATATTAATAGAGAAACACTTTTTAACCGTAGGTTAAGTTAGAAAGGGCGCACGGTGGATGCCTTGGCACTAGGAGCCGATGAAGGACGGGACTAACACCGATATGCTTCGGGGAGCTGTAAGTAAGCTTT
>NZ_JBOCCY010000033.1:0-1177 GCF_050586445.1 Bacillus coreaensis | reverse complement strand
CAGCGTTCGTCCTGAGCCAGGATCAAACTCTCCAATAAAGAGTAAGATTAGCTCTTAAAGTTAAAACGTTGGCTAGTGTATTTTCAACACTAATCATTTTTTTGTTGACGTATGATTTGTTTAGTTTTCAAAGAACAATTATCACTTCGTTTAGAAGCGACTTTACTATATTAACAGCACTCAATTGTGTTGTCAATAGTTTTTTTGGTGGAGCCTAGCGGGATCGAACCGCTGACCTCCTGCGTGCAAGGCAGGCGCTCTCCCAGCTGAGCTAAGGCCCCATAAATATAAAGTTAGTGGTCGGGAAGACAGGATTCGAACCTGCGACCCCTTGGTCCCAAACCAAGTGCTCTACCAAGCTGAGCTACTCCCCGTTAAATCAAATATGGCGCGCCCGAAAGGAGTCGAACCCATAACCTTCTGATCCGTAGTCAGACGCTCTATCCAATTGAGCTACGGGCGCATGCATTGTAAGATTACTTATATTAGTGTGTTAAGGACAGCTATTTTGCAAGCGCAAAAAGCTTTGGATATTTTACTTCGTAAAAATCCTTGGTGCCGAGGACCGGAATCGAACCGGTACGGTAGTCACCTACCGCAGGATTTTAAGTCCTGTGCGTCTGCCAGTTCCGCCACCCCGGCAAGTACATTCTGGAGCGGAAGACGGGATTCGAACCCGCGACCCCAACCTTGGCAAGGTTGTATTCTACCACTGAACTACTTCCGCATATAGAAAGTTATTTTACTAGTGTAAAAAACTATGGTGCGGGTGAAGGGAGTCGAACCCCCACGCCTTGCGGCGCTAGATCCTAAGTCTAGTGCGTCTGCCAATTCCGCCACACCCGCATATTGATAAGTTATATTACTGAAGAAAAATGGTGAGCCATGAAGGACTCGAACCTTCGACCCTCTGATTAAAAGTCAGATGCTCTACCGACTGAGCTAATGGCTCGGTATAAGTGGTGCCGGTGAGAGGACTTGAACCCCCAACCTACTGATTACAAGTCAGTTGCTCTACCAATTGAGCTACGCCGGCTTAAAAAATTAAAATTAATGGATAGTTATTTTCACTACGTGAAGGATAAATATTTTCGCTTCGCGAAAAATTTTTGGTGGAGGATGACGGGATCGAACCGCCGACCCCCTGCTTGTAAGGCAGGTGCTCTCCCAGCTGAGC
>NZ_JBOCCY010000032.1:0-1482 GCF_050586445.1 Bacillus coreaensis | reverse complement strand
AGGCACGCCGCCAGCGTTCGTCCTGAGCCAGGATCAAACTCTCCAATAAAGAGTAAGATTAGCTCTTAAAGTTTAAAACTTAGTTAAAACGTTGACGTTTGTTATTGTCTTGTTCAGTTTTCAAGGTTCAATTAAGCACTTGATTATCTTACTATATCATTTCACCATTGTCAACTTCTACGAAAAACTTTTTTGAAAGTTTTTTTCAAGTCGTTGTTGTCGGCTACATGTATTACTATATCATCTTGATTCGCAGAAGTCAACTTCTGTTTTAAAATTATTTTTATAAGTGGCTTCACCGTTTTGAAGCCAAGAATTATATTTTACATAATTCCTATACATTATACAACAACTTTTTGTTAAGAATTATTAAAAGCCATGTACACTCGTACATGGCTTTTAATTACAGAACCGATATTTTAAACAACCTAACCTAGTGTATCTTTAGAAAAAGTATTCTGAATCGCCTTTTCTAACTCTAGTTGTTTCATTCGAGATTTTGCATACCTTTTTGTTACATTAATGTCTTTGTGACCTGCTAATTCAGATACTATTTCTAATGCAACTCCTTTATCAACAAGTCGCTGACAAAAGGTATGCCTTAATTTGTGAGGATTCACTTGATACTTTTTAAGCATATACTGAACCGATCTCTCAGTAAGTCGTTCGTTGGACTTGGAAACAAACAAAGCATCTTCGATACGATTTAATTCTATATGATTCTCCAGATAAGCTCTTGCTTCATCAGATAATGGTATCACTCTACCTTCACCAGTAGAGTTATGTTTAACTAACACTAGATTTCTTTCGAAATCAATATCAGACTTATTTAGAGAACATAATTCTGACACTCTAATACCCGTATGAAGCAATAAATAGACAATAGCAATGTTTCTATTATGTCCATCCTTTTTTACTTCACGGACAAGTTGGTCACTTTCAAAAGTGGTTAACACTTCAATTTCGTCTTTTTTCTCTACGGGAACCACAGTTATATCAATGATGATATCAGGTTTCTTCAAAAATTTTGCAAAGGTACGAATCGCTCCAAGTATTTTATCAATAGTTACTGGACTTTTCCCCTGCTGCTCTAAAAAAGAAACATATGATTGTACATCGTTTTGTGTTATGTCCTCTAAATAAATCGAATATTGTTGAAGCCAGTCTTGATATTTTTGAATTTCACGTTGATATGTTGTGACCGTACTAGGTGATTTCCCTACTTGTTTAAGCCATTCTGTAAACTGAGCTAGAACATTAGTTTCTTGCAACTATATCACTCCAATCAATCAGACTTGGTATTACTTACATCTTATAGGAAATGACTAAAGAAGTAAACTTCCGCGAAAAAAATTATATAAAAAAAGAGAGCAGTCATATTGACTACTCTCTTTTATCAGGTGCCTGGCGACGTCCTACTCTCACAGAGGGAAACCCTCAACTACCATTGGCGCTGAAAAGCTTAACTTCCGTGTTCGGTAT
>NZ_JBOCCY010000031.1:0-15848 GCF_050586445.1 Bacillus coreaensis | reverse complement strand
AAAGAGTAAGATTAGCTCTTAAAGTTAAAACGTTGGCTAGTGTATTTTTCAACACTAATCATTTTTTGTTGACGTATGATTTGTTTAGTTTTCAAAGAACAATTACCATCGCTCGTAGGCGACTTAATTAGAATATCACTTCCACATTGTAATGTCAATAACTTTTTTAAGCTATTTTTTCATTACCTCGTGGCGACTTAAACTATAATATCACCATTCACCTATCTGGTCAACAGCAAAAATACATTTTTTATAACTTTCATCTTCAAAAAAAATAAATCACCTTAGAGTGATTTATTTCATCAGCTTATAAAATCCATAATTGAACGGCCACTAAAGCTGCTAACCCAGGTAGACCTAAAAAGCCTGATATAGCAGAAGTCATTAAATTGATAGGCACATGTATATTAAACTGATTACCAAACGCGTTAAGGAAGAATAGAAATAATGCGCCTATTAAAATTTTGATTAAGCCTTGTCCTATTATACGAATTGGTTTCAACGGTGTGCCCATCAATAGTAATAAAACAATTAGTCCACCAAGAACAGAAATAACAATTACCGGCTCCACAGTATGATCCCCCTCTTTTCACTTGTAGTAACAATATATGTACAAGCTAAAAGAAAAAGAACGTGGCTTGTTATTTACTTACCGGTCAATCTTAATATTTCTATGCTTGGCTTCTTTAAAGAGGAAAAAGTACTTAGCTTCAGTAATTTTCGTCTGACAAATAATATCTTCTGAAGGATCGAAGCTTTTGTTTAACAACGTCTTCTGATTATTCCAGCTTGTTTTAAGCTGCTCCATTTGAGAGATAAGTTGATCATTAAATTCTTTTCTTAACCAACCCTTACGTCGAAAAAGCATATACATTCCCCACTTTATACTTCTCTTCTTCCTTCGAGTGCTTTCGATAACGTGACCTCATCTGCATATTCCAAATCTCCACCTACTGGTAGACCATGAGCTATACGAGTGATCTTGATGCCAGTCGGCTTAAGTAGACGTGAAATATACATTGCGGTTGCTTCACCCTCAATATTTGGGTTTGTAGCTAGTATAATCTCCTGAACTTCTTCATCTTGTAGTCTTTTTAATAAATCAGGAATATTAATATCTTCTGGTCCAATACCATCCATTGGTGATATCGCTCCATGAAGGACATGATATAAACCGCTGTATTCTTTCATTTTTTCCATTGCTATAACATCTTTTGGATCTTGCACAACACAAATGATTTTTCGATCTCGTCTTTGGTCCTCACAAATATAACAAGGATCTTGATCGGTTATATGTCCACAAACCGAACAATAACTTAAATTTCTTTTCGCGTTTACAAGTGCCTTTGCAAAATCAAGGACAGTGTCTTCCTTCATACTAAGCACAAAAAACGCCAGTCGAGCAGCCGTTTTCGGACCGATTCCTGGCAGTTTCATAAAGCTGTCTATGAGCTTTGATATTGGTTCAGGATAATGCACTTTTTAACCCCCTAATTAGAACATTCCAGGAAGGTTCATTCCTTTAGTGAATTGTCCCATCGTATTGTTCGTTAGTTCTTCCGCCTTCTTTAGGGCATCGTTTGTAGCAGCAAGTACTAAATCTTGAAGCATATCAATATCTTCAGGATCTACTACTTCTTCCTTGATATTTACTTCTAGAACTTCTTTATGTCCGGAAACAATAACCGTTACCATTCCCCCACCAGCTGTTCCTTCAATTCTCTTTTCTCCTAGCTCCTCTTGAGCTTGAGCCATTTTCTTTTGCATCTTTTGCATTTGTTTCATCATATTTTGCATATTACCCATTCCACGCATTTTTTTTCATCCTCCATGTCATTTATTCTTTAATTTCAACTAGCTCGCTTCCAAAAAGTTTGATAGCTTCTGAAACAACTGGGTCTTCTTCATTCTCTTTTCCTGCATCCCCTTGATCAGATTCCCCATCACGGTTTGTTTTAATAAATCCAGCACGGATCGTCTGCCATTGTTCCTCAGGGACTCCAACAACGGATAAACGACGTCCTATTAATTCTTGGGTTAAATCGGATAAGACCGTTAAGAATCGATCGTTATCCATAGCCATTTGACAATGAATCTCATATTTAAAACTAATCACCAATGCGGTTGTTGAAGCTGCTACTGGTTCTGCCTCGTTTAGTAATGCCGCTTGTGATCTCATTTGATTATATACAAGTTTCCCTAACAATTCTCCCCATTTGCTTTTTACAAGCGTTAAATCAGGTTTTGTGGCACTCTTTAGGATCTCATTTATTTTCCCTGTTGGTGCCTGGAACCCTCTTCGTGAGGTACGAGCTGGTTTTGCTTGACTCGCCGTATTAGCAGCTTGATCATTCGTAACCGCAATACCATTTTTCCTAAGATCTGAAAGTTGTTCCTCAAGGCTAGATATTTTACTCAACAAAGAATCAATCTCAGTTGAATTCATTTGTTTAACACTATCCTTAACTTTCATTTGGCAAAGTTTCACTACTGCTACTTCTAAAAATATGCGAGGATGGTTTGTCCAGCGCATCTCCTGCTGAGATTTATTTAACGTCTCAATAATCTGATAGATATCCTCTTGATTAACAGCTTCGGCTAATTGCTTAAATTCTTCATCAAGTAATACTCGTTCGAATGATTCCTCTAAATTTGGAGCGGCCTTGAAAAGAAGCATATCACGGTAATAAAGGATAAAGTCCTCAATAAATCTTGACGGATCCTTACCTAAAAATAATAGCTCCTCTAGCGCTTCCAATGCTTTTGCTGCATCTCTTTCTTTTATGGCTGTAGCCAACTGGTTTAACAACCCTTGAGAAACAGAACCGGTAACTGTTAATGCATCTTCTACTGTTACTTCATCACGGCTAAACGAAATGGCCTGATCAAGTAAGCTAAGTGCATCACGCATTCCACCTTCTGCCGCTCTTGCGACAACTTGTAACGCTTTTTCCTCATAACGAACACCTGTTTCATCTACAATTGTCTTCATTCGATTGACAATCGAATGAGCAGATATCCTCTTAAAATCAAACCGCTGACACCTTGAGATGATGGTAAGTGGGATTTTATGAGGTTCTGTTGTAGCTAATATAAAGATGACATGTCTTGGCGGTTCCTCCAAAGTCTTAAGTAATGCATTGAACGCTCCGATAGAAAGCATATGGACTTCATCGACGATATAGACCTTGTACTTCACAGAACTTGGAGCAAATTTCACTTTGTCTCTTATGTCTCTTATTTCCTCGACCCCATTGTTAGAAGCCGCATCTATTTCAATGACATCAGGAATCGATCCATCCGTAATACCTAAGCAAGCAGGACACACATTACATGGTTCATTTGCGGGCGAATTTTCACAGTTAACCGCTTTTGCAAAAATCTTTGCCGCACTTGTTTTCCCTGTTCCTCTTGGTCCAGAAAACAAATATGCATGTGAGATTTTCTGCTGAAGCAGGGCATTTTGCAAAGTCTTTGTTACATGTTCTTGTCCAACGACATCAATAAATGTTTGAGGACGCCAAACACGATATAGAGCTTGGTAAGCCACAGACGAGCCCCCTCCTATATATGGTCTTTACTATTATAACGTAAAGAAAATCCTTTTTACAAAGGCTGTTTAAGAAAACTTAACCTATATATGCAAAAAACTCACCTCTTGTAGAAGAGATGAGTTTGCTATTATGATTTAACTGCCGTGCACCTTCCGTCGACTGGCGCCCATAAGCGTTACTTAAGTAGTTAGCTCGGCCCAGGCAACCCCGCGGCACATGGGAGCGTCCACTTAATGCTGCTTCCTTCCGGACCTGACATGGTTCATGGATTCCCATTGCGCAGGACCCGGGCGTCAACACCACTTGCTTAAGGCAGACCCTACAGGCAACCAGCCTCGGGAAGGGATTCAGTCTCGCTAGAGCGGATTGCGAGTACAGGACACCGCTACCTCCCCACCTAGCACGGCAAAATTGAAACCTAATTTAAAGTGCGTCTTTGACGACGCATAATTTAGTATACTTTCTTTCCTTCTAAAAATCAATGTTTTACAACTGTAAATTACTGTAAGTCGTTTTTCGCAGCATTTCTTTTCTTTTTTTCTTCTTTCTTCTTTAGCCGAATACTTCGAAAGAAATTGCTTAATAGCTCTCCACATTCCTTTTCTAGCACACCTGAGCACACTTCACTTTGATGATTAAATCTTTCGTCAGTTAATAAGTTCATAAATGTTCCGGCACACCCGCCTTTTGGGTCACTTGCTCCAAATACAACCTTTTCAACTCGTGACATAATAATTGCTCCAGCACACATCGGACATGGCTCCAACGTCACATATAGAGTTGCCCCTTCAAGCCTCCATGTCCCCATTTCCTCACAAGCTTTTTCTATAGCAAGCAATTCTGCATGAGCAACCGCACTCTGTCTTGTTTCTCGCAGATTATGTGCTCTTGCCACAATTTGATCTTTGATGACGATCACAGCTCCTATGGGTACTTCCTGCAACTGTTCTGCCTTTTTTGCTTCCTTTATTGCTTCCAACATATATGTTTCATCATTCATTTGCACTTATAAAATCCTTTCGTTCATTTTATCCATCATCTCCAAATGTATAGAAAAATACAACCTTCACACGCTAAAGATGAAAAAGGAAAGTGAGGAAGGTTCATGGGCATATATGAAAATACGAGTCAAACAGCTCTTTTAATTATTGATATGATAAATAACTTTGACTTCAGTAACGGTGAAGTACTAGCAAAGAAAACTTTACCCATCGCTAAAAATATTCGAAAACTAAAGGAACAGTTTACAAAAGAAAAGCGGCCTATTATTTATATAAATGATCATTATAATCTTTGGCAAGCGGATGTTACACGTATCATTAACCATTGTGAAAACTCCTTAAGCAAAGAAATTATTCATATCATTCAACCGAGTCCAGACGATCTTTTTCTTATTAAACCGAAACATTCCGCTTTTTTCGGTACCGCTCTTAACACTCTACTGTACCAGTTGAATGTACGTTCTCTTGTCATTACAGGAATTGCCGGAAACATATGTGTACTTTTTACCGCAAATGATGCATATATGAGGGAATATTCCATACATATTCCTCACAATGCAATCGCTTCTGCTGACGACCAAGACAATGAGTACTCCTTAAAAATGGTCAAAAATGTTTTAAAAGGCAAGATTGATCCTATTTAAGAATTATGTAACATGAATGATTTCTTTCCCTCATAAGATGGTGATAGCGTTCAATATCACTATTTGGAGTGAACACCATTATTCTTATGGTTTGCTCGATTCATCTAGGAGGGAAAAACATGCAAATTCATGTCGTGCAGCCAAACCAATCGCTTTACGGAATTGCTCAAGCATATTCCACAACGGTAAATGATTTAATTGAGGCAAATGAAATTCCTAACCCCAATGACTTGGTTATTGGGCAAACGTTAGTTATACCAATCGTCGGCAGCTTCTATTGGGTACAATCTGGTGACAGCCTCTGGTCCATAGCACAGAAATTTGGAATCTCTTATCAACAACTCGCACAAGTAAACCGCCTTTCTCCCACTCAGCCATTACGTATTGGTCTCAGATTATATATCCCGCGAAGAACAAGAAGGAATGCAGAATTTAATGCCTATGTAGAGCCTAGAGGAACGACAGTTGCACCAGTCCTTGAGGAAAGTGCACGAGAAGCAGCACCTTATTTAACTTACTTAGCTCCTTTCAGCTTTCAAGCTTTAAGAGACGGCTCTCTCAAAGAACCCCTGTTAAATAACTTTCCTGCCATTGCAAGGGCCAATAACAATGTACTCATGATGGTCATAACAAATCAGGAAAATGACCAATTTAATGCAGAACTAGGTAGAATCCTGTTAAATGACATCCCTATTCAGGATCGGTTTTTAAATAATATTGTAGCAACCGCTAAAAAGTATAATTTCAGAGACATACATTTTGATTTTGAATTCTTGCGACCAGCAGACCGCGAGGCATACAATCGTTTTTTACGGAAAGCAAAGGCACGTTTCCAAGCTGAGGGGTGGCTGCTTTCAACGGCCTTAGCTCCAAAAACTAGCCGTGAACAAAAAGGCGAATGGTATGAGGCTCATGATTACCGAGCCCATGGAGAAATTGTTGACTTTGTTGTTATAATGACCTATGAATGGGGCTATAGCGGTGGTCCAGCAATGGCTGTTTCCCCTATTGGACCTGTAAGAAAGGTAATTGAATATGCTTTAACAGAAATGCCAGCTTCCAAAATCATGATGGGACAAAATTTATATGGTTATGATTGGACGCTTCCATTCGTCCAAGGAACGGTAGCAAAAGCTATAAGTCCTCAGCAAGCGATCCAACTTGCCGCAACGAATAATGTTGCCATTCAGTATGATACAACCGCTCAAGCACCTTTTTTTAGATACAGGGACCAAGAAGGTAAGCAACACGAAGTTTGGTTTGAAGACGCCCGTTCGATTCAAGCAAAATTCGACTTGATTACAGAGTTAAACCTTCGTGGAATGAGTTATTGGAAGCTCGGACTCGCATTTCCACAAAACTGGTTACTCATTGTAGAGAATTTTAACGTTGTAAAAAGATAAGGCGTAACGATAGCAGCTATTATAGCTGCTATTTTTTTACTAATATTTTCAATATGGAAAACAAGAAATAATTCCATATTCCTATCAGACCTATCTGTGATAAAATGTACTTTGTCTCATAAAAATAATTATTTTAATATAGACGGAAATACCACCTTAGGAGATAAGCAGTAAGGAGGACAAGCCATGGGGGAAACGCCTTTTATCACGGTAGAGGGACCAATTGGTGTGGGCAAAACATCATTAGCCAAGGTGATTTCTGATCACTTCCAATTTGCATTACTTCGTGAGATCGTTGATGAAAATCCGTTTTTAGGGAAATTTTATGAAAATATTGAAGAGTGGAGCTTTCAAACAGAGATGTTTTTCTTATGTAACCGATACAAGCAACTCGGAGACATTCAGAAATTATATCTAACCAAAAACGAACCGGTCGTAGCCGATTATCATATATTTAAAAACCTTATTTTTGCACAGCGTACATTAAGTACCGAAGAGTATGATAAATATTTTAATATTTATCAAATATTAACTAGAGATATGCCAAAGCCAAACGTCATCATTTATTTACATGCAAGTTTAGATACTCTTTTATCTCGGATCAAAATGCGCGGTCGGGAAATTGAGAAGAACATAAGCCCTCTTTATCTTGAGCAACTATCTATTGATTATGATCATGCGATAAGTGAGTTTGAAAAATTGCATCCTGAAATACCTGTTTTACGATTTAGCGGAGACGAGCTAGACTTTGTAAAAAACAAGAATGACCTAGACAGGATTATCAACCAATTAACAACATCGTTAGAAAAAGGAGTATGTAATCATGAACCTTCGAACTAAATACGGAATACCTGCTAACTCAGTTATTACGATTGCAGGGACAGTGGGAGTTGGGAAGTCTACGATGACGAACGCTCTTGCTAATGCGCTTGATTTTCGTACCTCCTTTGAAAAAGTAGATACGAATCCTTACTTGGATAAATTTTATGCTGACTTTAATAGATGGAGCTTTCACTTGCAAGTATACTTCCTTGCAGAGCGATTTAAAGAACAAAAGCGTATCTTCGAATATGGTGGGGGATTTATTCAAGACCGTTCGATTTATGAAGATACAGGAATTTTTGCAAAAATGCATTTTGAAAAAGGGACGATGTCTAAGGTAGATTACGAAACCTATACGAGCCTTTTCGAGGCCATGGTCATGACACCTTATTTCCCTCATCCAGATCTACTTATTTACCTAGAAGGATCCATTGATGACATCATTGGTAGAATTAAAGAGCGTGGACGTCCAATGGAACAACAAACTCCGATTGATTATTGGAATGAAATGCATCAACGTTACGAAGATTGGATTAACTCATTCTCGGCATGTCCAGTGTTACGTATTAATATAAATGATTACGACATCAGGGGTGATGAGTCCTCTATTGAACCAGTGATTGAACGTATTTCCAATCATATAAAGCAATCACAATTACTAAAAAGATAATCGCTGAATTTTCAGCGGTTTTTTTTATAACTATTTTTATACGCAAAAAAACCGCTGTGTAATCACAAGCGGTTTTCAATCTCCATTTTATGCGCAATGGTTCATTTCAATTAGATGGAGGAGGTAGAGGGATTCGAACCCCCGCGCGGTTTGACCCGCCTGTCGGTTTTCAAGACCGATCCCTTCAGCCGGACTTGGGTATACCTCCGTATCTCATCGACAAGTTATAATATAGCATGTACAAAAAACGAAGTCAACTTTTTTTAAAAAAATATCAAGCGGATGTTTCCACCCGCTTAACATATAGCCGTTAGCCTTATTTTATCACTTCACGGTTCCCCATATACGGACGTAACACTTCCGGAATGACCACACTACCATCCGCTTGCTGGAAGTTTTCTAGGATTGCCGCCACCGTACGACCAATCGCTAGACCTGAACCATTCAGTGTATGCACAGCCTCTGGTTTTCCTTTCGCTTCACGTCTAAAACGAATATTAGCTCGACGTGCTTGGAAGCTCTCAAAATTACTACAAGAAGAAATCTCACGATACGTTTCATAACTCGGAATCCAAACTTCAATATCGTATTTTTTCGCTGCCGTAAAGCCAAGATCTCCTGTACACATACTTAATACTCGATATGGAAGTCCCAAAAGCTGTAATACCTTTTCTGCATGTCCTGTTAATTTTTCAAGCTCTTCGTATGAATCCTCAGGCTTAACAAACTTTACAAGCTCCACTTTGTTAAACTGATGTTGGCGAATCAATCCTCTTGTATCTCTACCAGCAGATCCTGCCTCAGAGCGGAAGCAAGCACTAAAGGCTGCATAGTTAATTGGTAAATCCTCACCACTTAAAATTTCATCACGATGTAAATTCGTTACAGGAACTTCTGCTGTTGGTATTAAGAAAAAATCCTCACTTTCAATTCGGAAGGCATCTTCTTCAAATTTCGGAAGCTGTCCTGTTCCGGTCATGCTAGCACGGTTAACGATGTATGGAGGTAGAACCTCTTCATAACCATGCTCTTCAGTATGCAAATCTAGCATAAAATTAAACAAGGCACGCTCTAATTTGGCACCTAACCCCTTATAAAAGACGAAACGGCTTCCCGTAACTTTGCCCGCTCGTTCAAAGTCTACAATTCCTAGACCATCTGCTACATCCCAATGCGGCTTTGGCTCAAAATCAAAACTTGGAATCTCTCCCCATTTACGAATTTCAACATTATCATCCTCTGTTTCACCAACAGGGACACTTTCATGCGGGATATTTGGAATGCTTAGTAGAAGCTTCTCCAATGTTTCCTCAACATCACGTAACTGATCATCTAATCCTTTAATTTTATCTCCTACTTCTTTCATCTCAGCAATTAATTGGTCTGCATCCTGCTTTTCTCTCTTAAGCACCGCCACTTGTTGAGAAACTTCGTTACGCTTACTTTTCAGTTGTTCTACTTCTAAAATTAACTCTCTACGCGTACGATCCAACTCTTCAAATTTTCCTAAATCAGTTAAATCTTCTCCACGATGCTGAAGCTTTGCCTTCACTTCTTCAAAATTTGCACGTAAAAATTTTAAATCTAACATATTGCTTCCTCCTTTATTATTTTCAGCAAACAAAAAACTCCCGTCCCTATAAAAGGGACGAGAGTTACCCGCGTTGCCACCCTAGTTGAAGGGATCATTCCCCTTCCACCTTAAATAAATAACGGTTTTTAACCGGAAGTACTTACTCACAAGATAAGCTTTCCATACTTCACTCAAGGATGGATTCACAAGCACCATTTACCGATTTCCACCAACCATCGGCTCTCTAAAAAATAGCTCTCCTGCTACTAGTTCCTCTCAATGTATTACAATTATTTATTTTCATAGTACTTTACTACAATTATTTCCAAGATGCAACCGGATTATATTTATTTTTTCGCTTCTTTTACCATATTGATAAAATACTGTGTGATACGGTGATCCTCTGTTAATTCTGGGTGAAAGGAGCAACCAAGGAATTGTCCCTCTCTAGCAAAAACAATGCGATTTTCATGTTTCGCAAGGATTTCAACATTCTCACCTGCAGCAACAATATGTGGGGCACGAATAAAGACCGCTGGGTAGTTTCCACCAACACCAGCAATATCCAACTCTGCTTCAAAGCTTTCACGTTGGCGTCCAAATGAATTTCGCTCCACTTTTACATCCATCGCACCAATATGAGGTTGATCGTAACCAACAAGCTCCTTAGCCATTAAGATAAGTCCTGCACAAGTTCCGAACATTGGTTTTCCTGATTGCGCAAACTCCTTAAGGCTCCCCATAAAATCGTACTTATCGATTAAGCGGCGCATCGTTGTACTTTCTCCACCAGGCATAATCAACCCATCTACTTCTTCTAGCTGCTCTTTTGTTTTGATTACAACAGCTTCTGCCCCACTCTCTTCAATGGAGCGTACATGCTCACGTACAGCTCCTTGAAGGCCTAGTACTCCTACTTTAACCATTTTGTTCACCTTACCATCCACGGTCTTGCATACGAGCTTCTGGAGCTAAAGAAGAGATTTCAATACCCTTCATTGGCGTTCCAAGCTCTTTTGAAAGCTCAGCAATTAATTTGTAGTCTTGGTAATGTGTTGTTGCTTCTACAATCGCACGAGCAAACTTAGCTGGATTATCTGATTTAAAGATTCCTGATCCTACGAAAACTCCATCAGCACCTAGCTCCATCATTAAGGCAGCATCTGCAGGCGTTGCAACCCCACCAGCTGCGAAGTTAACAACCGGTAAACGGCCTAACTCCTTAATTTGAAGAAGAAGCTCAAATGGCGCTCCTAGAAGCTTAGCTTCTGTCATAAGCTCGTCCACATTCATTCCTACAACTTTACGTACTTGAGCATTTACTTGACGCATATGTCGAACAGCCTCTACGATATTTCCAGTTCCAGGCTCACCTTTCGTACGAAGCATAGATGCACCTTCACCAATACGACGTGCTGCTTCCCCTAGATCACGACATCCACAAACAAAAGGAACTGTAAAGTCACTCTTGTACAGATGATATTCTTCATCAGCTGGAGTTAATACTTCGCTCTCATCGATGTAGTCAACACCCATTGCTTCTAAAATACGAGCCTCTACAATATGTCCTATACGTGCTTTAGCCATTACAGGAATAGAAACAGCATTCATTACTTCTTCCATAATACGTGGATCAGCCATACGAGCTACTCCACCAGCCGCACGAATATCTGAAGGCACTCTTTCAAGCGCCATAACTGCAACAGCACCAGCTTCTTCAGCAATTTTTGCCTGCTCTGCGTTAACAACGTCCATAATGACGCCGCCTTTTTGCATTTCTGCCATACCACGTTTAACTCGATCTGTACCTGTTTTCATACTTGATCCCCTTTCATTATTACCATCTACATTAGATGGGTAAATTATGTCTCCATATGTAGCTACTAAAAAAAGGAAAGCATAACGAATTCAATCGAAATTAATCTTTTTCCCTATTCGTTAATAAACAATAAAAAGAGCTTCCTGTCAAGACAGGAAGCCCTTATTTACAAGGAAATAATCTCTTTATTTAAAATATTCCTTTAACAGCTGAAGAGGCACTGTCCCATAGGTTTCCAAAAAAGCCTCCAATTCCGCGCATCATTAAAACAAACCAGTTAGCTTTTTCTACATCTTCTGTAGCGATAACGTCAACAGTAATTTGCTTTTGGCCAGATTCAGTAAGGAACCCTAATCCTTCACCTTCGATGGGCTCAATCGTGAGCGTTCCCACCTTATCACCTTTTTTTACTGGAGCCGTTAGCTCTCCGTCTTTATTCAGCTTATCTTCATCTAATTTTAATAACGTTTTGTACTGATCCTTTTCCCCATTTTTAACGACCATGGAGATGCTTTCCTTTGACTCAATGGATACTTCGTCTTCTTTCCCTTTTGTTACTGATAACGTCTTTTGTCCCTTTACTTGATACCCTTTTTCAACGATTTCTTCTTCCGTAAAGTTACCGAAAGCATAATCTAATATTTTTCTCATTTCTGTAAAACGTTCGTCCTTTGTAGCAGCTTTCATCACAACCGCAATCACACGTTGTCCGTCTTTTTCAGCGGTTGCTGTAAACCCAGCTCCTGCAAAATCAGTTGAGCCTGTTTTTAATCCATCTACACCCGCATATTCGAAAATAAGACCTGGTAGCATCCAGTTAAAATTCTTATATGTTCGACCATCTCTGAATTGAAGTTCAGGCATTTTTGCCGTTTCAATGACTTCAGGATAATCATTTATTAAATGGTAAGCAAGCTTAGCTGTTGCTCTAGCTGACATCACATTTTCCTCATCAGCCCCACCAGCTGGGTGATTCCCTAATAAACTGCTGTTATTAAGTCCGCTTGAATTAACAAACTTATAATCCCCTAGTTGTAGTTCTTCAGCCTTTTTATTCATAAGTGTGATGAAATTTGTTTCAGATCCGGCCATTAGTTCTGCTAATGCGACAGTGGCAGCATTCCCAGAATGAATGGCCATTGCTTGATAAAGCTCTTCAACCGTATAATCTTCTCCTTCAGTTAACCCAACATTGGAAAGTCCAGGCGCACCTGATAGTTCATGAACATACGCATTAATTTTCACTTTTTGATCCCATTTAATCTTACCTTCATCAATTGCTTCAAGCAGAAGGTATTCAGTCATCATTTTCGACATAGATGCGACACCAAGTACAACATCTATGTTTTTTGCATAAAGAATCTTCCCAGTTTCTGCATCAAGTAGAATAGCTGCTTCCGCAGTAATCCCAAGTGGATCCTCTTCTGCCTTTACGGGTGAAACACTTGTTGCAAACGATAATGTGAATGCTATTGTCAAGGTCATTACCCAGATTGAAATATTTTTTAAACGATACAATGAACTTACCTCCATCTTTGTCAATTACTCTATGAAAATCATTTCGACATGATTCTTACTTTTTTGCACCTTGTACAGTTTACCATATAAATTACAAAAAAAATAGACAGAGAAAGGTCACTCTGTCTTGTAAAAATACTTGTAATCTCTTCGTTCTAAAGTCTCAGGAAATCTTAAGAAAGTGAATAGTTAGGTGCTTCTTTTGTGATTTGAACATCATGTGGATGGCTTTCACGAAGACCTGCTCCTGTCATTCGAATAAACTGTGAGTTTTCTCTTAGTTCCTGTAGATTCTTTGTTCCACAATACCCCATTCCAGAACGTAATCCACCAATCAATTGATAGATCGTATCTGTTAATGGCCCCTTGTATGGAAGTCGTCCTTCAATTCCCTCTGGAACAAACTTCTTATTGTCTTCTTGGAAATAACGGTCCTTCGATCCCTTTTCCATTGCTGCTACAGAACCCATACCACGATAGACTTTGAAACGTCTGCCTTGGAAGATTTCTGTTTCTCCTGGGCTTTCTGTCACACCAGCTAATAAGCTTCCAAGCATAACAGCATGTCCACCAGCTGCTAAAGCTTTTACAATATCTCCAGAATATTTAATTCCTCCATCAGCGATAACTGCTTTTCCTTGCTTTCTTGCTTCTGTTGCACAATCATATACAGCTGTAATTTGCGGTACACCTACACCTGCAACTACTCTTGTTGTACAGATAGAACCTGGTCCAATACCTACTTTCACGATATCTGCCCCAGCTTCAATAAGCTCTCTTGTTGCTTCTGCAGTAGCTACATTACCTGCAATAATAGCGATATCTGGGAATGCCTCTCTAATAGATCTAACCATGTCAATAACGCCTTTAGAATGACCATGAGCCGTGTCTATAACTAGTACATCTACTTGAGCTCTTACAAGCATCTCAGCGCGTTTCATTGTATCCGTTGTTACACCTACTGCTGCACCAACCAATAAACGGCCTTGCTCATCTTTTGCAGAATTAGGGAACTCAATTACTTTCTCAATATCTTTAATCGTAATTAACCCTTTAAGAACTCCTTCACTATCAACCAGTGGAAGCTTTTCGATTTTATATTTTTGTAAAATGCTTTCAGCTTCTTCTAATGTTGTTCCTACAGGAGCTGTAACTAAGTTTTCCTTTGTCATTACATCCGAAATTTTTATCGAGTAGTCTTGGATGAAGCGTAAATCACGATTTGTTAGAATACCAACTAACTTTTGATCCTCATCGTTATTCACAATTGGAACACCTGAGATTCGGTATTTCCCCATAAGATGTTCGGCATCAAACACTTGTTGATCTGGAGTCAAAAAGAAAGGATCCGTGATAACTCCACTTTCTGAACGTTTAACCTTATCCACTTGGTCTGCTTGCTGTTCAATGGACATATTTTTATGGATAATACCAATTCCACCTTGTCTCGCCATAGCAATAGCCATCTCTGCTTCTGTTACTGTGTCCATACTAGCGCTAATCATTGGAATGTTTAGCTTGATTTTTTCTGTTAAGTGAACTTGTAAGCTCACATCTCTAGGAAGTACTTCTGATTTTGCAGGCACTAACAATACATCGTCGAAGGTTAAACCCTCTTTAACAAACTTATTTTCCCACATAAATATTGCCCCCCTACTCGAAAATATTATTAGTAGGTTATCAATTGGTTAAAATACTGTCAAGAACTGTTCAATATGTTTGATTTTTCAATTAATTTGGAGGTTAGTAATTTGATTTTCCCTTATGCTAATTTGAACTCATTTTCTCTCTTTTTTTCAGCCGATTCTACACAGCATTATTTAAAAAAATGTTATCAAGATTTAGCGCTTTCAGATGCTGAACAAAAAAGTTATGAGAACTGCTACCCTTTTATTTATTATCTTGAGCATGGACAGGTATATTATGAACAGGCAAGGAACTCACCACTCATCATCCAGCCTATTCTAATCTTCTATGGTCTTGTACACTTATTAAAGGCATGTATTTTAACTGTAGACCCAAATTACCCTGAAACGACCTCTGTACTTGCCCATGGAGTTTCAACTAGGAAGAGAAAAAAACAACAATATCATTTTTTTCAAGATGAAGTAAAATTTCAAAAGACCGGATTGTTTCCTCATATTGGAGAACGATTGTTTCACATGAAACAATTGGAAGGGGAAAAAACAACAATGAATGATCTCTTAATGCAAATTCCAGAGCTCACTAGTCTTTTTGAAGAGCTTGTAGGTAAGAGAACTTTCTTGCCCGTTGGAAATAAAGGATCAGACATTCATATCCCTGAGGTAGCTCTTGATACCTTTCATATGACTAGTGATCGGTTCGCTGAGTTTTTCCAAACAAAAACGAATGGCGATTTCGTATGTAGTGATCGTTTGAATGAGAGCCTTTGTTTTCAGTTAGCTGGAAAAAAGCTATCATCCTTTTCTATATTAAAATATAATCTGGTAGATAACTATTTCTCCCTTTCTTTAACAAAAGGGAATTTACTTCAATATAATGAATTACTTATTCATTACTTATTGCTGTATAATCTCAGCATGATTGCTCGCTACGAAACCGAGTGGTGGAGTGAGCTAGTAAAGACCATGCCGAACAAAGACTTCCCATTCATTCAATCGTTTTTACAAGTCAGTTTGGACAAAGGTCCCTTTCTTGTATATCAATATTTAATGATGAAGAAATAATCATTATATAAATATAACAAAAAAAGCACCCACTCAGGTGCTTTTTTCTTTGCCTAGCGACGTCCTACTCTCACAGAGGGAAACCCTCAACTACCATCGGCGCTGAAAAGCTTAACTTCCGTGTTCGGTATGGGAA
>NZ_JBOCCY010000030.1:0-18785 GCF_050586445.1 Bacillus coreaensis | reverse complement strand
AGTACACTTGGCGAACCCTTCAGTAGCCCTTTAGGGTTTGGTCAGTAACAAAGGCTTTTAGCCGCAGAGAAAACCACCCGTTCTCACGGGTGGTTTTTATTTCAGAGCTTCTATTTAACGAGCAAAATTCCCCCTTGTGGTCTTATCTATAACCATACTTGTTATGGTTGCGATAGTGGCGCTACCTAAAATATCATATGGATAATGGTGTCCTACCCAAATACGGGAGAGTCCTGTTAAAAAAGCTATAACCCACAACACGGAACCTATTACACGGTTATAAAGATAAATAGAAGTAGAGATAGCAAAAACAAGTAAGGTATGTTTACTTGGAAAGGTTGAGTCTCTTTTTGAAGGAATAAGAATTCCAACTCGCCGTTTCACAAATGGTCTTGGTTTGAAATAAAACAGCTTAATCAAAGTATGGATAAGTAACGTAGTCCCAACAGAAATGCCCGCTTTATAACTGGCTTTTCTGTAAGATCCATTTTTAAACCACATAAAAATTAACACAAAGACAAAGATATAACGAGTTTTATTCGATACAAATATCATAAAAAAATCCAAGAGAGAAAAACGACCTGAGTATTGATTAATTAACTTGAATAATTTTTCGTTCACTTTAAGTTCTCCTTACACAATTAATAGGTAATAAAATGCCCCTACTATGTAAGAAATATGTGGAAACAGCTTTTTCTATAAAAAAATACAAGGACTAGAGACGCAAGTCCTTGTAAAGATATACTATAGCAATCCTCTATGATAATGATTCATTTCCGCAAGCTCTGAAATATACTGGTAGTTGTCAATCATATTTTGAATCATTTCCGATTCGGAAGGTGTTAAATCCGGGTCATCTAATCTTCTTTTTAACCCCTCAATTTTCAAAGTGATGTCGTGTTTGATTTCATCATAATTCATTACAAACACCCTTTCTTTCTGCTCCAAGATTATCCTTACATCTCTATATTACAAGAGATAAATGAAAGATCGGTGCAGATTTCATTTCAAATAAGTGAACATTTAGGATAATACTCGGCTAATTGGTGCTTTGCATTTCTATATTTCCATTGCTTGAATAGACTCAGCCACCTTAACCATCATCGAGCATTCGACTCTTTTTCGAAAAATATCGCAGCTGAATTCAAACGTTCCGTTAATGGAACCTGTTGCATGTAGTGAGTTAGCCGGGCAACCACCGCTACAATAAAGTTTAGCCCAGCAGTTCTGGCATTCTAGCTTTGAGTAGCAGTTGCTACCTTTAAATTGAGCTTGAATTTCTGGTTTTGAAATTCCATCCCAGATGTTTCCCATGCTAAATTCCTCATCACCAACGAATTGGTGACAAGGGAAGAGTTCTCCCCATGGTGTAATGGCTAAGTATTCCGTTCCAGAGCCACAACCTGAAATTCTTTTTTGAATGCAAGGGCCTTCGGATAAATCCAGCATGTAATGGTAGAAGGTGAATTTTTTTCCCTTTTCGTTTCTAGCGATCATTTCCTTCGCAAGAATTTCGTATTGGTTATAGATTTCGGGAAGATCTTCTTCGGTGAGGGCATAAGGCTCCTTTGGGTCACAAATAACGGGTTCCATGGACAGTTTATCAAAGCCAAGGTCTGCGATATGAAAAATGTCATTGGTAAAGTCAACATTGTCATGTGTGTAGGTTCCCCGAACATAATATTCTTTTTCTCCACGATTTTTAATGAACTGCTGAAATTTAGGAACGATATGGTCATAGCTGCCTTTTCCATTAACGGTTCTACGAAGTCGATCGTGTACCTCTTTTCTGCCATCTAGGCTTAGAACAACATTATCCATTTCTTCGTTTAAAAATTCAGTTACTTCCTCGTTTAAAAGCATTCCGTTCGTTGTAAAAGTAAAACGAAATTTCTTATGGTATTCCTTCTCTTTGCTGCGTGCATATGAAACGATTTGTTTGACCACGTTCCATGCCATAAGTGGTTCTCCACCAAAAAAGTCAATATCGAGGTTGTGATGGTGCCCGGAGTTTTCTAATAAGAAGTCAATGGCTCCTTTTCCAACATCAAAGCTCATTATAGCTCGGTCACCGTTATATTTTCCTTGGCTAGCAAAGCAGTAATCACAGGAAAGATTACAAGTATGTGCAACATTGAAACAAAGCGCCTTAACATAGGTTTTGCGATTTCTCAAATCAATGGAAAGGTCTTTATACTCATCTTCCGTAAATAGCTGTCCATGTTGGATAAGCTCCTGAATATCTGTAAGAGTTTCTCGTATTTCTACCTCCGTAATCTCTGGATTCGTACGGTATTTTTCGAGCATCATTGTCACGATTTTCTCCGAAGAAGCATGTTCATAAAGACCGATGATATCGTAGGCAAGTTCATCGACCACATGGACAGAGCCGCTGTACGTATCAAGGACAATGTTGTACCCGTTTAACTTATATTGATGGATCATATGAATGGTTAATCTCCTTAAAAAAATGGCCGCCCCATTTTATGTAGTGGGCGGTATATGTATTTCTATCTATTCAAGGTGTTCTCACATTTTTGGTTAGCCACTCCACAAGAAGTTTTACAGGCTGACTGACAAGATGTTTGACATGCACCACAACCACCGTGCTTTACTGTATCTACTAGTTTGCGAGTGCTAAGCGTGATAATCCGCTTCATATTAAAATCCCTCCTTTTATGCACCGATAGCATATCATTTTCATATGGGATGACCCTATGCTTTATGTCACAGCAGATATAAAAAAAGGTACTGCATCATAAAAACCGCGGTACCTTGTAAGAAGATTATATAGAAGGAGTTACTCCATCACTTTGCGAATAGAACTGCTTCATCCAAGAAATCAATTCTTCCTGTTTCATTGGTTTGGCAAAATAGAACCCCTGAATGGTTGGACTTTTGGGCATAGAGGTTAAGTAGTTAAATTGTTTTACATTCTCTACTCCTTCAACTACGGTTTCAATGTCCAACGAATGACAGAGAGAGACAATGGCGGTAATAATCGCAGATTCTTTCTTAGACTCTGGTACACCGTCTACAAAGGATTTATCAATTTTTAACGTAGAAATGGGTAATCTTTTTAAATACGACAATGATGAAACGCCTGTACCAAAGTCATCGAGAGCTACAGAAAATCCTTGTTTTCGTATGTCTCCTACTGCTCGTATCGCGTTCTCAATATCACTTACGACGCTAGTTTCTGTGATTTCAAGTTCGAGATTTTTTGCCAAAATATCATACTTTTCCACACAATGATTAAGAGTTTTTAACAGTCGTGCAGATGTAATATAGGTGCCAGGAATATTAACAGCTACATGTAATACGGGATGACCATCTTTATTCCATTGTTCAAGCTGCTGACATACTTTATCAATGACCCAATCAGTCACATCGAACATTTTTCCGCTTTTCTCTAATGCCGGAATAAACAGACCAGGTGATAGAAAGCCATGAACAGGGTGATTCCAACGGATGAGTGCTTCGACACCTGAGATTTCCTGTGAAGTAGCATTAATTTTTGGTTGATATACAATATATAAATGATCTTTCTCCATGGCCATATCAATATCGGACAAGAGACGTTGTTCAAAATTATACGTATGAATCTTTGGATCATACTCTACGATTTGATTAGTATATTCAATTGATGGGTGATGCAGGACTGCAACAGCATTAGCATAAAGTTGGCTCGCAGTTTCATTGTGTTCTTTAACAGCTATGGAACTGACGGTATTAACAAGAACAGCATGGTCATCGAATTGTAAGGGAACTTTTAAGATAGAGGAAACTCTCTCTAATGTTATTTTTAGTTTTTCATTTGAGTCTTCCTTACAAATGAAAGCAAAGCGGTTGCCTTCTACTCTATAAACCTCTATAGAAGATGAATTTAATTGCAATAGTAACTGACTTACTTCGGTAAGAATTCTATCTCCAAACTTGTATCCATATCCAATATTCCATTTTTCAAGATCATGAATATGAAGAATAGCTACTGTATTCGCGTGTAATAGTTGGTGAATGGTTCTTTCAAACTGACGACGGTTAGGAAGTTTCGATAATGGATCAAAAAAGTTCATTCGGTAATCAACGTATCGATCCAATGCTCCCGATAAACTAGAAAGAATAAGCAAAACGACAGTTCCGATGGCAACCGCAAGCAAAAGAACCCATGTATGACTTTCATGAGAGTGGTTTGTAGGAATCCCAGTGTCAGCATCTACATAAAAAACAACAGAAGCCATCCCGGTATAGTGCATACTAGAAATCGCTAAGCCCATGGTCAGACTTGTCACGATTTTGATCACTCTAAGGTTCATCAAATGTTGTAATGAAGAGAAAATATAAAGCGCAACGAAGGAAACGGTCATCGCTATTACAATGGAGGCAGTAAATATTCCAGGCTTATAGGCATGATGAACCTCCATTTTCATTGCGGCCATGCCCATATAATGCATGGTTGATATGCCCAATCCCATAATGACTCCAGAAATAATAAATGTAAAGATACTCTTTTTCTGTCGATTAGCTATATAAAAGGCTAAAAGCGATGCAATTAAGGCAGGACAGATAGAAAGGATCGTTACAAAAGGGTCGTACTGCATATCAAAAGGAAGATTTATTGCACCCATCCCAATAAAATGCATGGACCAAATGCCAAAGCCCATGGCTACGGAAGCTAAGCCAATCCAAATAAAACGATGAAAGAAGCTATTTTGTTGGATTCTCTCATTCAAAGAAAGTGCGGTATAAGAGGCACCACAGGCGATTAATATAGATAAAATGACAAGTGAAAGGTTATACTCACTATCAAGAATAAAAGCGGAGTTTGGTACAGTAAACATGGGGTTCTCCTTTGTTGTGAAGTTCTATCTCTGTTACAAAGAGACATGGTGTATCCTTTATATCGGTAATTTATAATTATTATAAAGTGGTGGGAAAAAATTTTTTTATGCAGATATGCATAACCAATGTATGTTAATAAAGCTTTGCCATTGCATCCTCTTAAAGAGGATTTTTTTTGTTGATAGAAATTATGCAGAATCGAATAATCTATGCAGTTCAGTTGGAAGGTATCCATCAGTTAAAAGGAAATGGACTTCTACTCGCCACTTCTTGACTTGGCACGACTCTTGCATCTCTCAAAAGTAAATCCTAAAAATGAGGTGTTATGATGGCTGACTCAATCGTGGAGTCGAAAAATCAAATGATCGACAGAATGGAAGGAATTCAAGACAATCCCTTGATAGAATTTCACTCGATCTTAAAAGAGGCGATGGATATTTTAAACTATCCTGATGAAGTGTTTGAACTTTTGAAGGAGCCATTGCGTTTTCTCGAGGTGAAAATCCCTGTTCGCATGGATGATCACACAACCAAGTTTTTTCGAGGATTTCGTGCTCAGCATAATGATGCGACAGGTCCAACAAAAGGTGGCATTCGATTCCATACAGATGTTACACCAGAAGAGGTGAAAGCCTTAGCTGGTTGGATGAGTATGAAATGTGGAATTACAGGTCTTCCTTATGGAGGCGCAAAAGGGGGAATCGTGTGTGATCCTCGAACAATGAGCTTACAAGAGCTGGAACGGTTGAGCCGGGGCTATGTGAGAGCGATTAGCCAAATCGTTGGACCAACGAAGGATATTCCGGCGCCCGACGTATACACGAACTCACAGATTATGGCTTGGATGCTTGATGAATATAACTTCATTCGAGAGTTTGATAATCCAGGATTTATTACCGGAAAACCTGTTGCTTTAGGGGGCTCTAAAGGACGCGAAACTGCTACATCAAAAGGATTACTATATACGCTCCAAAAGGTATTAGAAGTAAAGGAGCTTCCCGTAAAAGATTTAAAGATTATCATTCAAGGCTTTGGAAATGTCGGAAGTCATTTGGCCTTGTACTTATATGAGTTAGGAGCGAAGATTGTCGGGATCTCTGATGTGCTTGGTGGCATCTATGATGAAAAGGGCTTAGACATCCCGTATTTAATGGATAGTCGAGATTCCTTTGGTGTAGTAACGAATCTATTTAAGAAAACGATCTCGAATCAAGAATTACTAGAAAAAGACTGTGACGTCCTTGTTCCGGCAGCACTTGGTGGTCAAATTACGAAACGGAATGCTGAAAAGGTTAAAGGTCAAATTGTACTCGAAGCAGCGAATGGACCGACAACCAAGGAAGCAATAAACATACTTGAGGAAAAAGGTATCCTGGTGGTGCCTGACATATTAGCGAATTCTGGAGGAGTGATTGTTTCTTATTTTGAATGGTGCCAAAACAATCAAGGATATTATTGGTCAGAGCGAGAGGTCGATGAAAAATTAAAAGAAAAAATGGAAATGAGCTTTGAGCAAATCCTCGAAGTGAGTAAAAAGTATCGCACAAACTTAAAAGTAGCTGCTTATATCGTGGGGATACAGGCTTTAGCAGAAACGTCACAGCTTCGTGGCTGGATCAAAATATGAGAGGGGTTCGAGGAAATGGTTGAGGTGTTATTAGAAGAAAGAGAAACGCAACCCATCCATTATTATTGTTTATCGATTGGTTCGCATCGCTATGATTTTACGATTGTTTATTCACATCAGTTTTTTGATAAAGCAATGGTCGTTTCCATGCAAGCGGGGAAGTGGGTGTTAATGTGCCAAGAGGATATTGAAAATGAAGAGTTTTGGGCTGAACGATTAGGAATTGTTGATGTAGATATCGAGGACTGTCAGGCGTTTTTTAAGATGGTACTTAACCATAAAAGAGTGTCTGACCAATATTAATTAGGAGGGAGAGGCATGAATCACGAATTTGTTGTGAGTTCTGTTAGTGGGAAGGTAGAAGAAGTAGCGATTGAGGTTCATTCAAGAATTTATGAATGGGAAAAATTATTTACGATTCGAACAGAAAATGGACATCTGGAAACAGTGAGCGTTGGTCTTAGTGGAGAAATCATTTCAATAGAAGTAAAAGCAGGTGACTCTATTATACCTGGCATGGTCCTAGCTTTTATTAAAGATGATTTGATTCCAACGGGTAGTGACTAATGTGTACGGAGATGGCTAATCCATCTCCTTTTTCTTACTTATTTGAAAATTTGAAAATTAATATTTTTGCAGTATATAATTGAAAGAAAAGGATAGAAGGAGGGGGACGTTTGTTTACTTTAGAAAAAGATAAGATAAGACCGATCATCTCCATTGATTTAAATGATGATGAAGAACAATGGTCAGTATGTCTTAAACAGCACAATGAGCCCATTCTTTTTCTTAAAAAGGATGAGGAGATCATCTCCTATATTCAAATGAAAGATATTCCTCTGAGCGAAACTAGCAGTCTATCAAACATTTTACAAAC
This sequence comes from Bacillus coreaensis, assembly GCF_050586445.1. Taxonomy (NCBI): domain Bacteria; kingdom Bacillati; phylum Bacillota; class Bacilli; order Caryophanales; family Bacillaceae; genus Bacillus; species Bacillus coreaensis. The sequence continues at coordinate 11,439 of NZ_JBOCCY010000030.1, read as the reverse complement.
GAAAGCAGTTCCTATGTCCAACGTGTCCAAGTTAAATAACACAATTTCTGTTCCTGTTCTTTTTCAAATTATCGGCGAACCATTTGCACTTGTGATTGATGATCAAGGGGAGCCATCCGGTTATGTCAAACGGGAGGATGTCCTTGCACTATTATTCAAGCAAGAGCCTCATGGAAGTGTCGATTTACTAAAGGTGATTTTAACCTCTATTCCAATGGGAATATTCGTTGTCGATCGAGAAAAGAAGATAATAAATTTTAATGAGTCAGGCCTGCGGATGACGAAGCTAACTTCAGAGGATGTTTCCGGGAAACCAGCTGACTCCATTTTTCACGGGGGTCATATTCACCAAGTGTTTGCATCCGGTCAAACGATATTAAATCAAATTCAGATCACTGATACAATGGGTGTTCTAGTGGATTATAGTCCGATTTTCGACTTTCATAATGAAGTAGAAGGAATTATTATTATCGTTCAAGATTTGCCAATGGTTGAGGATATGGCCATGGAAATTGAACATATCAAGAATTTAAATAAAGACTTAAATGCCATTTTATCAACGATTTATGATGAAATATTAGTAGTGAACCATAAAGGAGAGCTGCTTCGATATAGCGAAACGTTTCTTTCTGATTTTTGGGGAGTGGAGTTAAAGGAACTAACCGGGAAGAACCTTTTGGAGCTTGAAGGTGAAGGTCTATTCACGCCGTCAGTTACCCGGTTAGTATTGGAACAGAAGAAAAAGGTTTCAATCGTTCAAGAAACAAAGAAAAATAAGCGAATTCTAGCGGTAGGTAACCCGATTTTTGATGAAAATGGAAATATTGATCGAATCATTATTGCTTCAAGGGATATTACAGAAACAACAAAGTTAAAATCTGAATTACGTGAAGTGAAGAAGCAATCGGACCAATATAAGCAGGAGCTTGAAAGGATTAAAAGTAAAGATCGTTTCTTTAACCGACTCATTTACTGTAGTCCAAAAATGGAACAAATTATGGAGCATGTGACGAAGATTTCTCATTTTTCCTCTACGGTTCTCATTACGGGGGAATCCGGTGTAGGAAAGGAATTGATTGCTCAGGCCATTCATCAGAGTGGAAGCCGCGTAAACCAACCGTTCCTAAAGCTTAATTGTGGGGCAATTCCTGAGAATCTATTAGAAAGCGAGTTGTTTGGGTACAGCAAAGGATCGTTTACAGGTGCTGATAAAAATGGGAAAGAGGGTTACTTTCAAAAAGCTGACAAAGGAATTTTATTTTTAGATGAAATTGGAGAAATGCCTGTTAGCCTTCAAGTGAAATTGTTACGTGTTCTACAGGAACAAGAAGTTGTTCCAATTGGAAGTACAACTCCGATACCAATCAATGTACAAATTGTTGCAGCGACAAATAAAAAACTAGAAAAAATGGTTCAAGAAGGAACTTTTCGTGAGGACTTATATTATCGTTTGAATGTGATTCCTATTCATGTCCCATCTTTACGAGAACGTCCAAAAGATATACCTCTGTTAGCGTATCATTTTCTTCAAAGACTAAATGAAAAATATAATAAAAACTATCATTTTACACCAGATGCATTGAATTTACTTGAGGTGTACTCATGGCCAGGAAATATTCGTGAGCTTCAAAATATGATTGAACGATTAGCGGTGTCCGCTGATCACCCAGCTCTGGATGCTGATTTTGTGAAACAATTTTTATCTTTTACTAGTCATTTTAATAAAGAGAAACCAGTATTCAAGAATGTCATGCCGCTTCAGGAAGCACAAGATTATATTGAGGAGCAATTAATACTGCTGGCAATGAAGCAATATAAAACGACGACAAAGGCAGCAAAAGCACTCGGGATTAGCCAGTCCTCTGTTAGTAGAAAGTATCAAAAAATCATGAATGATAGACAAACCAAATATGGAGGAGTCTCCTTTTAAATCAGGTGGTGCAGACAAATGTCTGTACCATTTTTTGTAGAAAAGGAAATTATGCAAAATTAACTAGGGTTATGCAAAATTGCATAACTTTTTTTATTCGTTCCTTGCAAACAAAGTGATAAGTGTTGGCACGGTTCTTGCATTACTTATAAAAAAGGAGGATTGATTAACATGCATGCATTAAGGATGTATATCAATGGCGAATGGAGAGAATCACAAAATAAAGAAACACGTGACATTTTTAATCCAGCAACTGGGGAAGTAATTGCACAAGCAACCGAAGGAACAATCGAGGATGTTAATGAAGCCATTCAGATTGCAAAGTCCACCTTTGAAAGCGGGATTTGGTCACAAACTCCTCCAGCTGAACGAGCGGCTTACTTATTTAAAATTGCAGAAAAAATTGAGGAGCGAGGAGAGGAGTTAGCGGAACTAGAAACATTAGACAATGGAAAACCATTAAGGGAAGCTAGCTTTGATGTAGCGGATGCCGCTGCATGCTTCCGTTATTATGCGGGCTTAATTACAAAGCCTTATGGTGAAACGTACCCGGTCTCCGATCCGGTTCAAGGGATTGTCGTTCGTGAACCAGTTGGGGTTTGTGGGTTAATCGTTCCGTGGAATTATCCTTTATTATTAAGTGTTTGGAAACTAGCGCCTGCACTTGCTGCAGGAAATTCGGTTGTTTATAAACCGTCCGAAGTGACTCCAGTAACTCCCACAAGATTATTTGAAATTTTTGAAGAGGTAGGTCTGCCAAAAGGCGTTGTCAATATGGTGATGGGATCTGGTGATGTGGTTGGGAATGCTATAGCAGAGAGCAAAGACGTTGACCTTGTATCTTTTACAGGTGGTACAAAGACAGGGAAACAAATTATGAAGGTAGCAGCAGATAGCCTTAAGAAATTATCGTTGGAGCTTGGTGGAAAATCACCAAATATTGTGTTTGCTGATGCTGACTTTGAAACAGCGGTCGATTACGCATTGTTTGGTATTTTCGCAGGATCAGGGCAAATTTGTGCAGCGGGCTCTCGTATTTTAGTAGAAGAAGAGATCTACGAGAAATTTGTTTCTCGCTTTGTTGAACGCGCGAATCAAATCAAGGTGGGACCAGGGAATGATTCAGAGGTAGAAATGGGTCCTTTAGTAAGCAAAGAGCATTTGGAAAGAGTTCTCTCTTATATAGAGATTGGAAAGAATGAAGGAGCTCGGTTGGTTTGTGGGGGCAAGCGGGTCGAAAAAGATGGTTTGCAGGACGGATACTTCGTAGAGCCCACTGTCTTTGTTGATGCAAACTTAAGTATGAGAATTGTTCAGGAGGAAATCTTTGGTCCAGTCGTTGTGATCGAAAAATTTAAAGATGAGAAGGAAGCCATTGCGTTAGCGAATGGAACTCAATATGGATTAGCTGGAGCTGTTTTTACGAAGGATGGAGCAAAGGCACTTCGGGTTGTAAAACAAATACGAGCTGGAATTACATGGATAAACACCTTCCATAATACGTACAACGAAGCTCCATGGGGTGGATACAAGCAAAGTGGTTTTGGACGCGCACTTGGAACGTATGGTCTTGAAACATTCCAAGAGATTAAGCAGATAAATGTAAATTTACAAGTCGAACCAATCGGTTGGTTTTCAAAATAAAACGTAAATAGGAGAGATCATATGAGTACAAATATTGAGAGAAAACAAGAGGAAGTAAAGGAAAGGAACGTTCAGCAGTACATTAAACAGGTGTTAGAAATGATAGAAAAGGAGGAGATTACGGAGGCGGAGGCCAACTGGATTTCGAAGGAAACGATCCAGCATTTCCGTGATCATGTGAATCCGGGATTCCTTGATTATCGAAAAACCGTTACAGAAGGAGGACTATCGGCAGCGGTTGAATGGTCAGATAAAGATTCCTGTTTTAAGGATGTAAATGGTAAGGAATACATTGACTGTCTTGGTGGTTTTGGTATTTACAATGTCGGTCATCGTAATGAAAAAGTCGTGAAGGCGGTTAGCGATCAGTTAAAGCGTCAAGCACTGCACAGCCAAGACCTACTAGATCCACTACGTGCGATGTTAGCGAAAATCTTAGCAGATATTACACCCGGGGATTTAAAATATTCTTTTTTTACCAATAGTGGAACGGAAAGTGTGGAGGCAGCACTAAAGCTTGCCAAAATGTATAGCGACAGAACCACTTTTATTTCTACTACTCGCGCTTTCCATGGGAAAAGTCTTGGCTCGCTTTCAGGAACAGCCAAAGGAGTGTTCCGAAAGCCGTTTTTACCATTGATTCCAGGATTTCGCCATGTACCCTTTGGCGACATCGATATGATGAGTAAAACGTTTGAGACATGCGCACTCGTTGGAGAAGATGTAGCAGCGGTGCTGTTAGAGCCGATTCAAGGAGAAGGTGGTATCATTCTTCCACCTGAAGGTTACCTCCAACAAGTTCGAGAGCTATGCGACCAATATGATGCATTACTGATCTTTGATGAAGTACAAACGGGTATGGGGCGTACAGGTAAAATGTTCGCATCAGACTTGTATCAAGTGGTTCCTGATATTCTTTGTCTTGCCAAAGCCTTCGGTGGCGGTGTGATGCCAGCAGGTGCCATCGTCGCAAAAGAAAAGGTGTTTAAAAGCTGGTTTGATAATCCGTTCATGCATACAACTACGTTTGGTGGAAACCCACTTGCATGCGCGGCTGCCATTGCAACGATCGACGTTCTGTTAGAAGAGAACTTACCAGCTCGTGCTGCAGAAGTAGGAGAATATTTCTTACAAGGATTAAAAGAAGCTGCGGAAGGTCATGAAGAGCTTGTCATGGAAATCCGAGGCCAAGGCTTGATGATCGGAATCGAATTTGAACGTGATGAAATTGGCTGGGAAGTCTCGAAAGGCATGTTTGAACGAGGAATTCTTGTTGCTGGGACTCTAGTAAACTCAAAAACCATTCGAATTGAGCCTCCACTTACGATTAAATACGACGAAGTAAATACAGTTATACAAACCTTTAAAGAGGTTCTACAAAACATAGGTTAAAAAATTTAGACATGAAAAAGGAGGGGAGCCTCCTTTTTCCATTAAGGAAGGTGTCGGATCCATGAAACAATTTGTTCAAATCAAAACGTCCATCCCTGGACCGCGATCAAAGGAATTATTAGATAGAAGGAAAAAAATCGTTCCACAAGGAATTAGTAATAATTGTGCTGCATTTGTTCATAAGGCAGAGGGAGCCTTAGTGGAGGATATTGATGGCAATATATTTATCGATTTTGCAGGTGCTATAGGAACGATCAATGTTGGCCATTCCCACCCAAAGGTTGTTCAGGCAATAAAGGACCAGGCAGGGCATTTTGTTCATACGGGATTTAATGTGATGATGTATGAATCTTATATTAAGTTGGCGGAAAGATTAACAAAGCTCGCTCCAGGCAATTTTCCAAAACAAGCGGCCTTTTTTAACAGTGGGGCAGAAGCGGTTGAAAATGCAGTGAAGATGGCTAGAAAATACACGAAAAGACAAGGGATTGTGTCGTTTACGAGAGGCTTTCATGGTCGAACGTTAATGACGATGACGATGACAAGCAAAGTGAAGCCTTATAAATATGGATTTGGACCATTTGCTCCTGAGGTATATAAAGCTCCGTATCCATATGAATATCGAAAGCCAAATGAAATGAATGCAGATCAGTATTCTGAATACATGATCCAGCAGTTTGAGCAATTCCTTCTTGCGGAGGTCGCTCCAGAAACGATTTCGGCAGTAGTCATGGAGCCAGTGCAAGGAGAAGGAGGCTTTATCATTCCCAATCGGGAATTTGTACAGCGTGTTTATACTATTTGTAAAGAACACGGAATATTATTTATTGCAGATGAAATTCAAACCGGCTTTGGACGAACGGGCCGTTACTTTGCCATTGAACATTTTGGGATAGAGCCAGATCTTTTAACACTCTCAAAGTCTATGGCAGCTGGTGTTCCGATCAGTGGAGTGATTGGCCGAGAAGAGATTATGAATGTAAGTCAGCCAGGAGAAATTGGTGGAACGTATGCGGGGAGTCCACTTGGATGTCAAGCTGCTCTTGCTGTTCTAGATATTATAGAAGAAGAACAATTAAATGCAAGAGCGGAACAGATTGGTAGATTAGTAATGCACAAGTTTCAACAATGGTCCGATCAATTTGAGCAGGTGGATGGTATCCGTGGATTAGGGGCGATGTGTGCGTTTGAAATTGTAAAGGATAAGACTTCTAAACAGCCAGATAAGGAGGTAGTTGGTAGTATTATTCGAGAGGCCACCAATAGAGGATTGCTTTTACTTAGCGCAGGGATATTTGGCAATGTGATTAGACTATTAATGCCTTTAACGATTTCTGATGATCAACTTCATGAAGGATTATTGATCTTAGAAGAATCTTTAGAAGCCGTTTTATCTCCCCAATATATATAAAGAGAGGGTTAGCCAATGAGTTCGAATATCGCTTTTCAAAAAAAGCAGTTATACAAAATGTATATTAATGGTCAATGGATCGGTGACGAGTGCGAGGCATTCATTAATGTTATGAACCCTGCAACCAATGAAGTGATCGGGATGATTCCGAATGGAGGAATGTTAGAAGCGAAGGCTGCTGTAGATGCCGCCCATCTAGCGTTTAAAACTTGGTCCAAAAAAACGGCAGACGAACGCAGTCAGCTGCTCATGAAATGGTTCCACCTTATTGATGAGCATAAAGTCGAAATTGGTACAGTGATGACGATGGAGCAAGGAAAGCCCGTCCATGAGGCAATCGGAGAAGTGAATTATGCCAATAGTTTTCTCTCTTGGTATGCGGAAGAAGGAAAGAGAATCTATGGTGAAACCATTCCGGCTACACATCCAAATAAGCGGATTATAATTAGAAAAGAACCAGTTGGGGTTGTTGCAGCGATTACTCCATGGAATTTTCCAGCTGCCATGATTACGAGAAAGGTAGCCCCCGCTCTAGCTGCTGGCTGTACGGTGGTGGTAAAACCAGCTCAGCAAACACCTCTAACTGCTCTGAAACTAGCAGAGTTAGCAGAAAAAGCAGGCATTCCAGCTGGTGTATTTAACATAGTAACCGGCAAATCAAAAGAAATTGGCGATGCTTGGTTAAAGGATTCACGTGTTCGTAAGCTTACCTTTACGGGTTCCACTGAAGTGGGAAAGGTACTTATGAGAGGCGCTGCTGATACGGTGAAGAAGATTTCGTTAGAATTAGGAGGAAATGCACCTTTTATTGTCATGGACGATGCAGACTTAGAAAAAGCAGCCAAGGGACTACTGGCCTCAAAGTTTCGTAATGCCGGTCAAACATGTATTTGTACGAATCGTATTTACGTTCAAGAAAGAATTCTCGAGCCATTTGTCGAGCTTTTTAAAAAGGAACTAAGCAAGCTCAAAATCGGTAACGGTATGGAAGACGGAATTGATATTGGACCACTTATTGACCAACCAGCTGTAAATAAAGTAAATGAAATCCTTGACGATGCGATTCATAAAGGCGGAAAGATTGTGTATCAAGGAGAGAAGATAGAGCGGAAAGAAGGGTTTTTCTTTCCACCTACAATCCTTACAAATGTGAATGACCAAATGATGTGTGTGGAAGAAGAAATCTTTGGACCGCTTGCCGCGATTGCTACTTTTCAAACAGAAGAAGAAGTGATTGCGAGAGCTAATAATACCGTCTACGGCTTAGCTGCTTATGTGTTTACTGAAAATTTAAGCCGTGCCTTCCGAATAAGTGAAGAACTTGAATATGGAATCATCGGCTTAAATGATGGCCTACCATCAACAGCGCAAGCACCGTTTGGAGGATATAAAGAAAGTGGTTTAGGTCGAGAAGGAGGCCATCACGGACTAGAAGAGTTTCTAGAAGTAAAATATATTTCGATTGGACTAAATATATAAAACATGATTGAAAACCTGGTTCTATTTGAAACCAGGTTTTTTCATGCTTAAAAAAATTATGCAAAATTGAATGGATTATGCAGAACTGATTTCTTATCATGCAGGAAAAAGTAATAGGATTACAGAAAATTAAGAATATTAAATCTGGCACGGAATTTGCAATAAGAAAATAGGAATCTATTTATTATTGAAAGAGGGATGATAATGAAAGAAAAGAAACAGCCTTCATTAGCAGTTGCTTTGATCCCGATCGGAGCCATGATTGTATTTTTATTTACAGGAATTTTCATGTTTGATGCAGATCCTCATATTCCGCTCCTGCTCAGCGCCACAGTGGCATCAGTCGTATCCATTTATTTAGGATATACTTGGCGAGAGCTTGAACAAGGGATTATCAAGGCTGTCTCTCTGGCACTACAAGCGTTACTTATTTTAATGATTATTGGTACGATTATTGGAACATGGTTAGCAGGCGGAATTGTTCCGACCATGATTTATTATGGATTAGATATCTTATCTCCCACCTATTTCCTTCCTGCGGCTGCCATCATTTGTAGCGTAGTAGCAATTGCTTCGGGGAATGCATGGACAGCAGCTGGTACAATAGGGATTGCCATTATGGGAGTGGGAATTGGATTAGGAATAAATCCTGCTATGGTGGCTGGGGCTGTCATTTCTGGATGCTACTTTGGAGATAAAATTTCTCCTTTGTCAGAAACAACGAATATGGCACCTGGAATCACAGGTGTTCAACTATTTGACCATATTCGTCATATGCTCTATACAACGATACCAGCCCTTGTTCTGTCAGTTGTCATTTATTTTTTCATCGGCCTTACGTTCAAAGGTAAAGGATCTGGTGTGAGTGACATTGCTACACTTCAACAAGAGTTAGCGGATATTTTCATTATCAGTCCGTGGTTACTTCTTATTCCAGTTATTGTTCTTGGGATCATTGCTATGAAAACACCGGCAATTCCCGGACTTGTGATAGGATCGATTCTAGGGGGGATCGTAGCCATCGTAGTTCAGGGAGAAACAATCGGCAGTGTTTTATCCATTATGGTATACGGCTTTGAAATGGAGACTGGAAATGAAGTATTGGATAATTTGCTTAACAATGGTGGAACGGAAGCGATGATGTACACCGTATCACTTGTTATGATTGCGATGAGTTTCGGGGGAATTTTAGAAACGAGTGGAATCATGAATACGATTGTGACAAGCCTATTAAAAATGGCGAAATCAACAGGCAGTTTAATAACAACAACGGTAGCAACTTGTATTACAGCTAACATCGTCGCCTGTGATCAGTACTTATCCATTCTACTGCCTGGAAGAATGTACTTAACTGCCTATCGTAAGCGTGGACTCCATCCAAAGAACTTATCACGAACGTTAGAAGATGCGGGGACAATGACCTCACCACTTGTTCCTTGGAATACATGTGGTGCATTTATGACCGCCACTCTTGGAGTATCTACCTTTCAATATGCACCGTATGCATTGCTTTGTATTATCAGCCCCATTGTAGCGATTATTTATGCGTATACAGGATTTAAAATAGAGAAACTACCTAATGAAAATAAAATGGAAGAGCAGGTTTCAGAAAATAATGAAGTAAGTGCAATGTTATAATGAAGAAAACTGTAGATGACTGTCTACAGTTTTTCTCTTTGAGAGCGTTCGAATAAAGTGGATAAAAAGGTACGGTAAGATAAAACTATTATCCGGAAGCGTTTAACTTTTCATTTAAGACTATCTTTATTAAAATTAACCATGAAAACAATTTCTTCCAAGGTTATCAAGTAAATCTTTCGAAAAAGGAGAATGAATATGAACTTTGTAACGTTGAACAATGGATTAAAAATGCCACAGCTAGGTTTCGGTGTCTGGCAAGTAAAAGATGATGAGGCTACAGCTGCTGTAACTGCGGCTATTGAAGCGGGTTACCGTTCCATCGATACAGCTATGATCTATGGAAACGAAGAGGGTGTAGGAAAAGCGATTAAAGAATCCAACGTACCTCGCGAAGAATTATTCATTACAACGAAGGTTTGGAATAGTGACCAAGGTTACGATAGCACCATACAAGCTTTTGATTTAAGTCTAAAAAAATTAGGTCTTGATTATGTTGATTTATACTTAATTCACTGGCCAACACCGGAGTACGATACATATGTTGAAACGTTTAAGGCGATGGAAAAGCTATATCATGATGGCAAAGTAAAAGCCATTGGTGTATGTAACTTTGAAATTGAGCATTTAGAGAGACTTCTTAACGAATGTGAAGTTAAGCCAGTCCTAAATCAAATCGAATGTCATCCATATTTAGCACAAAACGAGTTGAAAGAGTTTTGCGCTAAGCATGATATCTTTGTAGAAGCATGGAGCCCCCTTGATCAAGGTGGAGAAGTGCTACAAGATGATGTGATTATTAAACTAGCTGAATCACATAGAAAAACGCCTGCTCAAGTTGTTTTAAGATGGCATCTACAAAATAATTCAATTGTTATACCAAAGTCAGTTACACCATCTAGAATTCAAGAAAACATTGATGTATTTGATTTTGAACTTTCTTCACAGGAAATGGATCAAATCAATGGAATCAATCGCAACCGACGCAAAGGTCCAAATCCAAACGAGTTTAACAAGAGATAAGAACAGGTAACGACTATTCTAAAGGATAAATCTTAAAAAGACTCAAGAAAAGACGTATGCTTGGCATATGTCTTTTCTTTATTTATCAAGGTTTCTATGACATTCCATTAACTTTGCCTTAGCGATTGTCCATCATTATTATGATGGACAATATGTATTGTACAATTAAAATAGAGGGTCAAAACTTCTGTCATTTGCAGTGCCAATTTATTTTATAAGCAAGTCGATAAAAAGCTTTTGATTCCCACGTATAGGAATCAAAAGGGTCCGGCACTTATCTGTTGGGGCAGCAGGTTATGCCACCCAAGCTGATACATAGACGGAAAAATTCCGCTTAATTAGTAAATACGATAAAAAATAGCTCAAATAGACGGAGGAATTCCGACTATTGACTTGAAAAACGTAAATAAGGGGAGTTTTGCTATCCATAGACGGAAAATCTCCCCTTATTTACCCCCGAAACGGACTTCATCCTGCATCTAACCGGAAAAACTCCGCTTATTTTCTTTTGCTGCCCACTCGATTAAAGACAAGAGTTTCACTTTTCCATATACCAATTAAGATCTAAAGGAGCATTCGTTTTTATTTATAAAAAAATATTGCATTATTTATAGGTGTACTATAAAATGAAAATCCGTCCGCATTAAGGTATTATGATTAATGAGGATTTTTAAAGAAATAATTTAAAAACAGAAGTTGACTTCTGCGAATCGAGATGATATAGTAATACATGTAGCCGACAACAACGACTTGGAAATAACGATTAAAAAAGTTTTTTCGTAGAAGTTGACAACGGTGAAATGATATAGTAAGATAATAAAGTGCTTAATTGAACCTTGAAAACTGAACAAGACAACAACAAACGTCAACGTTTTAACTAAGTTTTAAACTTTAAGAGCTAATCTTACTCTTTATTGGAGAG
>NZ_JBOCCY010000029.1:0-20414 GCF_050586445.1 Bacillus coreaensis | reverse complement strand
ACGGATTAAGGCAAAATTAAAAATGAGTCCGGTACAATACCGAACTCATTTTACCCACGCTGCCTAATGAAATAACCGTGTCTAACTTTTAGGGGTCACTTCATCTGGGTAGCATTTTTTATTGTTAAATAGACTTTTACTTAAGGGATAACTTGCTAGTTTAATAAAATTCCCAAAATAATCTTTTGTAAAGCGCTTGCAATTTTTAAAAACCTAGAGTTATAATACTTGTATACAAGTATACTTGATTAACAGGAAGGTGTAGATATGACTGATTTTTTATATCCATCAAAATGGCTCTCAAAGGCTTCTGCTGGCGATCGTGTGACATGTGAGCTTAGAATGCGAATTATTTCTGGTTTAATTGAAAGCGGTGCCATTATTTCTGAAAATAAACTAGCTGCAGATTTTGCTGTGAGTCGTTCACCTGTTCGTGAAGCGTTAAAAATACTTGCATCAGAAAACATCATCCGACTAGAACGAATGGGTGCCGTGGTCATTGGGTTAACTGAAAAAGAAATTGAAGAAATATATGATGTTCGTCTACTTATTGAAACATTCGTGTTTGAACGATTAGTAAGAATGGACGTGACTGAATTAGTAAAGGAACTTAGTAAGATACTTGAAATGATGAAAGTCGCTATTAAGTATCAAGATGCGGATGAGTTCTCTTATCAGGATCTCCTATTTCATGAAACGATTATTCGCTCCATCAATCATTCGTATATGCTAATGATTTGGAATAACCTAAGACCTGTCATGGAAAGCTTCATTCTTTTATCCATGAGAGCACGTTTCCAGGAAAAGTACGAAGACTTTGAGCGAATTATTAAAAATCACGAATTGTATATTGAAGCCATTCAAACAAAAGAAAGAAACCTCATGGTTCAATCTTTACATCAAAATTTTGATGATGTTCAAGGAAAAGTAGATGATCTTTGGATGTCACAACAAATGCTTTCTAAAGGAGTAGAGAAGGAAAATGACTAGCTATATGTTAGGTGTAGACATAGGAACAACCAGTACGAAAGCCGTTCTTTTTACTCAGAATGGCGAAGTGATTCAAACAGAGAATATTGGCTACCCTCTTTACACACCCAATATTTCAACTGCTGAACAAGACCCGGAAGAAATTTTTCAAGCAGTTTTGAAAGCCGTTTCAAACATCACAAAGAAAAACGCACATAAAAATATAGCCTTTGTTTCCTTCAGCAGTGCGATGCATAGCGTGATTGCTATCGATACAGACGATCAGCCACTTACAGCATGTATCACTTGGGCTGACAATCGCAGTGAAGCTTGGACGCATAAGATTAAAACGGAACTGAATGGTCATGAGGTGTACAAACGCACCGGAACACCTCTTCACCCGATGTCACCATTAAGTAAAATGGCTTGGATCACCAATGACCGCCCAGAAATTGCTACAAAAACAAAGAAATACATCGGGATAAAAGAATATGTTTTCAAAAAGTTATTTAACCAGTATGTGGTCGATTATTCCCTTGCATCTGCCATGGGCATGATGAATCTCCAAACCTTAGATTGGGATGAGGAGGCATTATTGATTGCAGGTGTTACGAGAGATCAATTGTCACAGTTGGCCCCAACCACACAAGTGTTCACAGACCTTCATCCAGATTTTGCTACACAAATGGGACTTGATGCCAAAACTCCTTTTGTTATCGGTGCAAGTGATGGCGTCCTTTCCAATCTTGGAGTGAATGCCATTCGCAAAGGTGAAATCGCTGTCACAATTGGTACAAGTGGAGCGATTCGAACCATTATTGAGAAGCCACAAACCGATGAAAAAGGACGAATTTTCTGCTACGCACTAACTGAAAATCACTGGGTTATTGGTGGGCCAGTAAATAATGGTGGAATGATTCTTCGTTGGATTCGTGATGAATTTGCTTCCTCAGAAATAGAAACAGCAAAAAGACTTGGAATTGATCCGTACGAGGTATTAACGAAGATTGCGGAACGCGTAAGACCAGGTGCCGACGGCTTGCTTTTCCATCCTTACCTAGCTGGTGAGCGGGCTCCACTTTGGAATCCAGATGTACGTGGTTCATTCTTTGGCTTAACGCTCTCACATAAAAAGGAGCATATGATTCGCGCTGCTCTAGAGGGCGTCATCTACAATTTATACACGGTTTTCCTAGCTCTAATAGAATGCATGGAGGGTCCTGTCACTCGCATTCAAGCAACAGGAGGATTTGCTAGATCTGATGTATGGCGTCAAATGATGTCTGATATTTTCGAATCTGAATTAGTTGTTCCAGAAAGCTATGAAAGCTCTTGTTTAGGTGCATGTATTTTAGGCTTACTTGCAACAGGAAAAATTGAGTCATTTGAAATTGCTTCTGAAATGATTGGCAGCACTTACAAACACACACCAAATGAAGAGGCGGTAAAAGAATATAGACAGCTTTTGCCGATTTTCATTAACTTATCAAGAGTGCTAGAAAATGAATATAAACAAATTGCCAATTATCAAAGAGGCTTAATACAAAAATAAATTATTTAGGGGGAAACTACGATGCCATTAGTTATCGTCGGAGTAGGAATCATCGCTTTACTCATTTTGATCATGGGGTTAAAATTAAACACATTTATTTCATTAATTATCGTTTCTTTCGGGGTGGCTTTAGCACTTGGTATGCCATTAGATGAAATCGTTACAACCATTGAAGCAGGTTTAGGTGGTACGCTCGGTCACTTAGCATTGATCTTTGGACTAGGTGCCATGCTAGGTAAATTGATTGCAGACTCTGGGGGGGCGCAACGAATTGCGATGACCCTAGTTAACAAATTTGGTGAGAAAAATATTCAATGGGCTGTTGTAGCCGCTTCATTCATTATCGGTGTCGCTTTATTCTTTGAAGTAGGTTTAGTTTTATTAATTCCGATTGTATTTGCGATTTCAAGACAATTAAAGATTTCTATTTTGTATCTTGGTATACCAATGACAGCTGCTTTATCTGTAACACACGGGTTCTTACCTCCACATCCAGGACCAACAGTAATTGCTGGTGAGTATGGTGCAAACATTGGTGAAGTGTTACTTTATGGTTTTATTATTGCCATTCCAACCGTTATCCTAGCTGGACCTGTATTTACAAAGATTGCAAAGAAGTTAGTTCCTGCCTCATTTACAAAAACAGGTAATATTGCTTCATTAGGTGAACAAAAATCATTTAAGCTTGAAGATACACCTGGATTTGGTATTAGTGTGTTTACCGCTTTACTTCCTGTTATTTTAATGTCCATCGCTACGATTATTACTTTGCTTCAAAAAACAATGGGCTTTGAGGATAATAGTTTCCTAGCTATGATTCGCTTTATCGGTAATGCTGGTACTTCTATGTTGATTTCCTTATTATTTGCCGTTTACACGATGGGATTAGCAAGAAAAATTCCAATCAAAAACGTAATGGAATCTTGTACAACAGCTATCTCTCATATTGGAATGATGCTATTAATCATTGGTGGAGGTGGTGCCTTCAAGCAAGTATTAATCAACGGTGGCGTAGGTGACTATGTAGCTGAGTTGTTCAAAGGAACTTCTTTATCACCAATCTTACTTGCTTGGATCATTGCAGCAATTCTACGTATTTCTCTAGGATCTGCTACTGTGGCTGCCTTAACAACAGCTGGTTTGGTAATTCCGATGTTAGGTCAAACGGATGTAAACCTTGCACTTGTAGTACTCGCAACAGGAGCTGGTAGCTTAATTGCTTCTCACGTAAACGATGCGGGCTTCTGGATGTTTAAAGAGTATTTTGGTTTAAGCATGAAAGAAACATTTGCTACATGGACATTGCTAGAAACGATTATTTCTGTAGCTGGATTAGGATTTATTCTATTATTAAGCTTGTTCGTATAAAAGGAGTCGAAGTTAGATGTACAATACCATTGGAGTCATTGGTTTAGGGGTTATGGGAAGTAATATTGCCTTAAACATGGCTAATAACGGTGAAAAAGTAAGCGTCTACAATTACACAAGGGACTTAACTGATCAGCTTGTTCAAAAACTAGATGGTCAGTCTATCCATCCTTTCTATGATATTGAGAATTTTGTTCAATCGTTAGAAACACCTAGAAAAATCTTTCTTATGGTCACAGCAGGTGCTCCGATTGATTCTGTGATTCAAGCCTTGCTTCCTTATCTTGAGACAGGCGACGTTATTATGGATGGTGGAAACTCCCACTACGAAGATACCGTACGCAGATATCAGGACCTAAAAGCAAGTGGGATTGGATACCTAGGAATTGGAATTTCTGGTGGAGAAGTTGGGGCTTTAACTGGCCCCTCCATCATGCCAGGTGGAGACCAAGAAGTGTACGATAAGGTCGCTCCTATTCTAACAAAGATTGCTGCACAGGTAGACGGGACACCTTGCTGTGTATATATTGGACCAAAAGGTTCTGGTCATTTTGTTAAAATGGTTCATAACGGAATTGAGTATGCCGATATGCAACTCATCACCGAAGCTTATTCATTTTTAAGAGATACCTTGCATTTATCTTTGGATGAAATTGCGGATATCTTTGAAACTTGGAATCAAGGAGAATTGAAGAGTTACTTAATCGAAATCACCACTGAGATTTTAAGAAAAAGAGACGATTTAACTGGACTCCCACTTATTGATGTGATTCTAGATAAGGTCGGTCAAAAAGGAACAGGTAAATGGACGAGTATTCAAGCGATTGACAATGGAATTGCTACATCCATCATTACCGAATCACTGTTTGCTCGTTATGTCTCTTCTTTAAAGGAAGAACGAGTGGCCGCTGAAGAAATGCTAGAAGGACCATCCACTCTACATTTGAAAC
This sequence comes from Bacillus coreaensis, assembly GCF_050586445.1. Taxonomy (NCBI): domain Bacteria; kingdom Bacillati; phylum Bacillota; class Bacilli; order Caryophanales; family Bacillaceae; genus Bacillus; species Bacillus coreaensis. Next base: position 15,575 of record NZ_JBOCCY010000029.1, on the reverse strand, counting down.
GAAACAAAGATAAATATATTGAATACGTCCGACAAGCGTTATATATGGGGAAGATTTGTGCATATGCTCAAGGCTTCAACCAATATAAAGCGACTTCAGAGCTTTATGATTGGAATCTTCCATTAGAAGATATTGCGCTCATTTTCCGTGGTGGCTGTATCATTCGAGCGCAGTTCCTTAATGTCATTAGTCAAGCTTATAAAGAGAATCCACAGCTTTCTAACTTGCTTGTTGCTCCTTTCTTTGCTGAAAAAGTAAAGAAATACCAACAAGGATTAAGAAATATCGTATGTGAGGGAATTCAATCAGGGATCTCCTTCCCTTGTTTAAGTGCTTCCCTCACCTACTACGATAGCTATCGAACCGCTCGTTCACATGCGAACCTTTTACAAGCCCAACGTGATTATTTTGGAGCACATACGTATGAGCGAAATGATCGGGATGGGAATTTTCATACCGAATGGCAATAATATAATTGGTGCTGACCCTTTGTGGTCATGCACCTTTTTTTGTATAATGACACCATGTAGGGAAAGGTGAGATGAAATGAGCCAGCATAAATACGCAAAACTAACAATAGTAGAAACTAGCGATACCCACGGACAGATCTTCCCTATTTTATATGGAACCAATACATACGAATCCATTGGTTTAGCCAAAATCGCTACCTATATACGACACCTCCGTAGAACGGAAAAAAACCTCCTTCTCATTGATAATGGTGATAGTATTCAAGGCACACCATTAACCTATCATTATGTAAAAAAGCAAAGTCATTTACCTAATCCCGTGATTCTAACTTTTAACCAACTACATTATGATGCAGCTATCATTGGAAATCACGAGTTCAACTATGGCCTGTCTACTTTAAAACAAAGTGTCTCTGAAACTCAATTTCCCATTTTATCTGCCAATATACTTAACAATCAAACAAAAGAACCTTATTTTGGAAAACCCTACACCATAAAAATACTCCCAGAAGGCATAAAGGTGGCCATTTTAGGTTTAACCACGCCTTATATCCCAAACTGGGAAAAAGCAGAGCATATAGAAGGATTAGAATTTGAGGATGCTGTGGCAAGCGCTAAAAAGTGGATCCCTCGCATCAAGGAAAACGAACAACCAGACCTTTTCATTGTTTCCTATCATGGTGGCTTCGAAAGAAACCTTCAAACAGGTGAACCAACCGAAGCAATCACAGGAGAAAACCAAGCCTATCAACTATGCCAAGAAGTAGAAGGCATTGATGTGTTATTAACGGGACATCAGCACCGCTTATTGGCCGATGAGCTAAACGGTGTAACCATCGTTCAACCTGGAAACTTTGGAGCTTTTATGGGGCAGGTTGATATAGAGTTTACCATGGATTCAGATCATAAATGGAAGTGCCTTTCTAAAAAAGCCTCTCTTGTTCCGGTTAAAGAATGGAAAGAGGATGAAGAAATAGTACGCTTGATTCTACCTTACGAAGAGAAAACGCAAGCATGGCTCGATCAACCCATCGGACATATTCAAGGAGGTATGATCATAAAAGATCCCTTTCTTGCTCGCATAAAGGAACATCCTTTTATAGAGTTTATCAACCGTGTACAAATGGAAGCAAGCCATGTTGAGATATCCAACACCGCTCTGTTCAGCAATCATGCCATTGGCCTTCCAACAAACGTAACGATGAGAGATATTGTTTCAAATTATATCTATCCAAATACGTTGATGGTCTTAGAGCTATCAGGTCAGGATATTAAGGACGGATTAGAAAAAAGCGCCACTTATTTTATTCTAAACGATCAGGGAGAAGTAGCCGTGAATCCCCAATTCATCGACCCAAAGCCACAGCATTATAATTATGATATGTGGGAAGGCATTCAATACACAATTGATGTTGGAAAACCAGCAGGTGAACGGGTTGTTTCTCTAATGAAGAATGGTGAAGCTTTGGACCTGAAGCAGATGTATCACGTGGTCATGAATAATTATCGAGCCACCGGTGGAGGAAACTATTCCATGTATAAAGGAAAGAAAGTCATCAGGGAAATTCAAACCGACATGACTGAACTGCTTGCTAATTATTTTTCCAAGAATGGCACAATAAAAGCTACCGTCAATAATAATTGGAAGGTAATCCAAACGTAAAGAAATAAGAGGCAAGGTTTCCTTCTTTGCCTCTTAACATCTTCTTAAAGAACAAAAGAGGCCGTGATTACACCCAGGATAATAGCGAAAACAATACCTATTACAACTGCTATTACGTTTGATTTTCGGGTATAACCTTTAAATTCATTACTACTTATGGAACTGTCAATTTTTCGAAAACGAATGATAGAAGCAATATTTATAACTAACAGAACGATAAATAGAAGTGTAATTAAAAAGGCGATCTCCCATTGAAGGGGTTGCTCTGGCATACTACGGTTCCAGTAGGATTGCATAAACATAAAACCACCCAGAATGATATTCCAAATGAAATTTGTTTTCCTTTCTTTGTACCATTCACTGCCCATTTTCCCCTTTTCATAAACGGCTACCTTCTCGAAAATTGGGATTAGTGACTTTGTTGTGTCCCCTCTTACAAGCCCAACAATCCCCTGAAATGCTAAAAGGATACCAACAACGAAGGGAAATTGAGAGCCTGATATGGAGGCGATCTTAACCACAGTGAAAAATAATATTACACTTATAATTATAAGAATGTTGGTGACAAGTAACTGCTTTAACCTCATATTACTTATTTCTTTATGGTTCATTTGCGCGTCCCCCATTCCGATATGGAACTTCTATATACTAATAAGAACATATTCACCTATACTACGATTCTAAAACCATTATGTTGTCAAAATCTTGTAATTTTTTTCACAAAAAAAAGAGTCTCCATAAATGAAGACTCTCACCTTACTACACTGTCATTTTCCAACTAGAAAACGCTAGCCAATTTTCTTGTTCCTTATAATCCGGCATAATTTTCCCAACAAGTCTCCAAAAAGAACGGTCATGATTTAAATGCATCATATGGCACATTTCGTGCACAACTACATAATCAATGACCTTTTGGGGAGCCATCGCAAGCTTCCAGTTAAAAGTTAACTGGTGATTGGAATCACAAGTTCCCCATGTACGATTGCTGTCATTAATACGAACCCCCTTTGGCTTTATTTTAAAGTTGCTTTGATATGACTTGATACTCTTCTCTACTAAGATCTTACATTGCTGATAGTAGAAACGCTTCAGTGCCTGTCTGATTTTTTCTTCCTCTAACTCTTTTACATAGATAAACAGTTTATTATCTTCAAACTTCACCTGATTCTGAGTAAGACTCGCGTCGTGAAAGATTTGGATGGGGTAGGTGTTTCCTAAATAAAGAAAACTTTCGCCATGGTCATACACCTTTTCCTGTGGTCCAAGCGCTCTCGCCTTCATTTCCTTAGACTTTTCTTGAATCCATTCCCATTTTTCTTCAATAAATAAAAGCACATAAGCATTGGGTGTTCCTTTAGGAGCCTGTACCTCAATATTTCCATAAACATCTATGGTAATTCCAATAGACTTACGTTTTTTGTAGTTTATATTGTAACTGATGGTTTCACCTTCATAGTTGTGTATCATGTCATCACCTTTATCTTCTCAAATGCTATCCCCTTCATTTTATGATGATTATTCCGGAATTTCTATATCTACTTTATTCAGTATCATCACATGCTCCTGGTAAATATCATCTACAACATACGTATTGCCATTCACTGTTCGTTCTGGAAATACTTCTTTTCCCGATTGGTCATGAGGGATCCACCCATAATAGGCATTTTGCGAAGGAAATAAGTCATTGAAGAATAAGCTAGATTGCCCTACTCTATCTTCTATTAAAACTGACCTTAAAACGAGAGCCCAATCCTTTGGTAGTTGTAATATTCCGTAAGACTTTTCTCTTAATGAGATTTCCTTTTCCATTTGAATTCTTGGAGAATAATGTTCCACCCCATTGGTCATTCCATAGTTTCTATTCCTAAGCAAGTAAAACTGAATCGCTTGCAGATGATCGTCCGGATGCGCATTCCAAACAATAGCGAATGAAGTAAGGTCCTTTCCGTTTACCTTCCATACTTTTGGTTCACCTTTTGTATCGATCGTTAAGACTTGCCATTGATGATTCCTCCAGCCCCAGTAGCTTAGTCCATAATCCTCATTAACTGAAATATATGGGACAACCACATGATGTGTGTCAACAAATAAGATATCTTGGATGACCTTTGCTCCTGCTTCTTCATAGGTCCTATTAATCTCTTGAACGATTTGCTCATTAGAGAGAAATGGTTTAGGCGGCCAAAAAAAGAACCAATACACTAAAAAAGTTGTCAGTGATACTGCACCGAAAGCTATGAGTAGCCATATATTCTTCTTTTTCACGATCAATTGACCTCCTCAAGAAACGAATCGGCTGATCTAAAATACAATTCCTTTTCCATTGTTTTAATTAATAATCCTTTTCCATCACTTTCAATATATATAACTGGGCTTTTCCCACTGCCCCACTTTGATGCCACCCCTGTAAGCTGATATGGGAATCGTTCATTTCGTTCATTAGATTCCATTTCCATATAGGTCTCTTCATACCAATCTTGACTATATACCATTTCAACCGTCATATTAGGGAGTTGATCCTTTAAGGTTACTTTATTTATCTTTTTCTCAGTAGCAGAAGGGTGAACTGGAATCGAATAAGCATTCTCGATATTTGACAGATAGGTAGTTGCTACCTTTTCAGGATAAAATACATGCTCTAACGGTACAGCAAGTAACGTCGTTGCTATGAAAATAACATTCGCCCCAAAACCTAACCAAGCATGCGATCGGTATGTCTCCCATCTTCCTTCTTTCCTCTTTAGAATGAAATACAATATCCACACACCCAGAGGTAATATAGGAAGCTTTACCACCGTATCAAACATGGGCCAATTTATATTAAATGAAAAAAGCCCTATGTATAAAACGACGATAACTTTCCAAGCTTTTAGTTTAATAGCTTTTTTTTGATAGATATGAAAGGAGATTATCCCTATACTCACCCAAGCTATAAGATCTAAGATGATGGTAATTATGTTAAAAGTAAAGTCTACAGTCATTGATCCACCCCCCGTTTTTACGTCACAAAACAAACACTATTATTTTCCAATTTTACCATATGAGGTGCTACAATATATGTATTCATTGGTGAAAGGATGGATTCTTCTGCTTATTTATAATATCCTAATACCTTTATTATTTATTGGCATATTATATTTACTTTATAGATGGAGTAAAGAACTTGAAAATCGAAGTTTTACTGTGTTTATATATTTTTTAGTTAGTACGAATATGGGTCCCCTTTTTTCAACTTCAACTGAGGATGGGGGAGATTTCACCTTATGGTTTCCGATAGGATTCGTTATGGTATTGATTTACCTTTATGCTTGCAAGCGTCAACATCCTGCGAAAATAAAGGCCAGTGCTTTAGGTCTATGTGTAGCGATTGTTAAGATGATTCAAGCATATCAATAATGCGTACCCACTAGTCGTAAGTAGTTAGGCTTTGAAGTACAAAATTAGAAAAACTTGAAAAAGATAAACGGAGAAATTCCGTTTATTTTGGGAAATACCAACATTTCCCGCAATATAAGCGGAGTTTTTCCGCTTATAGGAACCGAATCTTTAGATTTAGGTATATATAGAGAAGTTAATCGGAATACATCCGCTTATATCTGCTTCTTGAGCACCTACTAAACACATTAACCGGAATTTCTCCGCCTATGAATTCCTATATCTCCTCGAAAAAGTCAATAATGATTAACAACAGACCATTACAGTTATGGAAATCCTATATATTCAAAAAAATACAGTCCAATTCAGTTGCGAATTGGACTGCATTTTTTTGTACTCGAAAACCGAACCCGCTACTCTAGTCGGATAGAGTTTCTATGTTATTCAAATAATGGACTTACCGCTTTTTCACTATGAATGCGGTCTATCGCTTCTACTAGCAATGGGGCAACAGATAAGCAAGTGATTTTCTCAAGCTGTTTCTCTTCAGGTTGTTCAATCGTGTTAGTCACAACCAGTTCTTTAATTGGTGACTGTTCAATTTTTTCAATTGAGTTCCCTGTAAATACTGCGTGTGTACAGCCAGCATAGATAGCTTTTGCACCGTGTTCGGCTAATGCTTTTGCTGCAAATGTGATCGTTGTTCCTGTATCAATGAGGTCATCAATAATGATGGCGTTTTTGCCTTCTACATTCCCAATCACATCGTACGTTTCATGTCCGCCTTCTTCTGGTTTTCTTTTATCGATAAGAGCGATTGGAGCATTTAGAGTATTGGCCAATTTTCTAGTTCTTCCGATACTCCCATTGTGTGGAGCCACTATGACCATATCTTCTAGCCCTTTTTCCATAAAATATTGCGCAAGAACGGGCACACCGATTAAATGCTCCACAGGGATATCAAAGAAACCTTGTAGCTGAGGAGTATGAAGGTCCATTGTAAGAACTCGATTTGCTCCAGCAGATTCTAGTAGATTGGCTACTAGTTTAGCTGTGATTGGCTCACGAGAACGTGCCTTGCGATCTTGTCTACCATAAGCATAGTAAGGAATTACAACATTAATAACACCTGCGGATGCTCTTTTCAACGCATCGATCATAATTAAAAGCTCTAAAATATTATCATTTACAGGGTACGAAGTGGATTGAACCACAAATACCTCACAGCCGCGGACACTCTCTTCAATATGAATTTGAATTTCTCCATCGCTAAACTGTGAAACAGAACAATTTCCCATTTTACAACCTAAAATCTCCGCCATCTCTTCAACGAGCTTACGGTTTGAATTCAATGAAAACAACCTAAAATTATTACTTAATTGATAAGGCACCTTATATCCCCCATACTCTTATTCATTCTTTTTCGATTCATTTATGATTCTTCATACATTCTCTTTACCTGTCTGTTTTTCCTGCTTATACAGTGAAAATTGTTGATTTTTGTCACAACCTGTCTTAATTATAACCTATTTAGGTGAGTTTTGAGAATCTTCATTATGCTTCCTTAGTTCGTATCAATTATATCGTATAGATTTCCCTTCATTTGATCACCCATTCATTCAATATGCATAACACTGATAAAAGACCAAATTTTCCTGGTTCTTACGCTAAAGCTCCACGAATGCCCCATTCCATGTCCTTCTCTTTGACATATAAATAAGCAAGCTAGTTTTTTGTCTTGAGATTGGAGGAAAAAAATGTGCATGAATATATGATTGAACCGTGGGATCATCTAGTCGATTCAGCCACTAGCGAGGCAGACCTAGAACAATATGTCCCACCAGAGCTTGAAAAAATGGCCTATGAAGTCATATCAAATTATGATATGACCGTCTCTGAAATGACTCTTATCACCTCAAAGCCCGATAAAGGCGGAGCTATATGGAAAATAGAGACCAACCACGGACCACGTAGTATCAAGGTTCTTCACCGCCAGCCAACAAGGAGTTTATTTAGTATTGGTGCGCAACTTTATGTTGTTCAGCAGGGAGCACGAGTTGCCTCCCTTATTCCCACAAAGGAAAATCACCTCTACGTACAAGCAGGAGGCAAGTTATGGATTGTCACCGATTGGGTAACTCCGCTTGAACAACTAATGAAAATTGATTTAGAGGCAGCCTCTGCACTTTGCAATGGTCTAGGAGAATTCCATCGTCATACAAAAGGATATATTCCACCAACAGGCTCAAAGAAGTCCTCTCGACTATATCGATGGAATCAATATTACGAGAAAATGATTCAAAAAATAGGTTGGTTCCGAGATATTGCCCATGCTTACCCTGAAACGATCGCGAGTCCACACTTACTTTCTGTTGTAGACAAATTTGAAAAGCAAGCCTTTGAAATGTATGAAAAATTTAAGCAATCCGCATATCGAAAAATGATTGCAAAAGGTGAAGCACATTGGGGCTTAGCTCACCAAGACTATGGATGGTCTAATGGACAACAAGGACCTGGTGGAATCTGGGTCATCGACTTGGATGGAGTTTCTTATGATTTACCTATTCGTGACTTGCGAAAAATTATTACAAGTACAATGGATGATATGGGAACCTGGGATCTCGAATGGATACGAGGTGTAATAGACGCCTACCACCAAGCAAATCCAATCGATCAAGAAACCTTTGAATTACTATGGATTGATATGGCGTTTCCAAATGAGTTTTATAAGCATGTAAAAGAAGTCGTTTTCGAACCAGTTACTTTTATGAACACTGAACTTGATGCCATCTTAGACAGAATCACTCTAACAGAATCCAATAAATGGGAGGTTCTATCCGAATTAGCCAAAGACAAAGAGAAGTACCTTCCAGGTGATTATACAGAGGAAGAAGTCATCTATGATGTAACTCCAAGTGCTGTCGTATTAGGCAATACCGAATTACTAGTCAAAAATAATAATGAATTCCAAAAGTCCGATCCAACGAAATCACAACAAAACGTTACGTCCACTATCGAAGAGCCTAAGGAATCTAAGTCTAAAGAGTCTAAAGAGTCTAAGTCTAAGGAATCTGAAAGAATGAAATCCCTTCAAGCTCAAGAAAGTTTGCGTTCAAGAATCCAAAGAATCAAAACGGAACCGTCCCTCAAGTCTAAAAGAAGTAGCAATAAAGATCATATGGTCGACCTTGATCTCCTACTAAAATCTATTCTAGAAGATGATCTTCCAAAATTGCTTAAGAAAATGAATGAAGAGAAACCGTCCAAAGTTCAAAAAAATACCGAACGTCCCTCTTCGTCTAAACTAGTTAAGAGACAAAAGTCCAATGCTGAATTTGAAAGTATTGTAGCAAAAGTCCAAAGAAAAAAACTAGAGTACGAACGTAAGGCCAAAAAGAAAAAATAAAGTTTACTTTCTACGAAAAATAAGAAGAAGGGAGAACGCACATGAATGTGTTGCTAATTTGTACAGAAATGCTACCTGTCCCTAATATTAGAGGTGGCGCTATCCAAACGTATATATGCGGTGTTTCCCACTTATTAAGCGAGCAACATCAAATTACCATCATCAGTAGAACAGACCCGGATCTACCAGACGAAGAGGTTGTTAATGGTATTCGTTACGTCCGTATTGACTCTCAAAGGTTACTAGATGTCTACAAGCAAGGTATTGTGAAATATTTGTCAGAAACAGAAGAGCAATATGATATCATACACATTTTTAATCGTCCAAAGCTAGTCCTTCCAGTAAGCGAACTCGCTCCGAACTCTCGAATCATACTAAGCATGCACAATGATATGTTTAAGCCAGAGAAGATTAGCCGGGCTGAAGGAGCAGCGGCTGTAGAAAAATTAGAGACAATCATAACCATTAGTAAATATATTGGTCAAACCATTGTATCTTATTTTCCAGAAGCAGCGCCCAAAATCTTCCCGATCTATTCCGGTGTAGACTTATCTAAGTTTGCTCCTTGGACAAAATCAGAATCTGCTCTACAGGCAAGAAAAGCCATTCGTTCCAAATACGACTTAGGCTCCAAAAAAATTATCTTATTTGTTGGTCGTCTCTCAAGAAACAAAGGTCCACATGTTCTTGTTAAGGCCATGTCACATATTAAATCAAAAGATGCTGTACTCGTTATCGTAGGGGCAGCCTGGTATAGTGACGATAGGATTAGTGATTACATCTCCTATACGCGTGCACTGGCAGAAAGATCACCTATTCCGGTTATCACTACTGGATATGTTCAAGCAGATGAGGTTCACAATTGGTTTTGTGCCGCAGATGTTTTTGTTTGTACATCCATCTGGGAAGAACCACTAGCTCGAGTTCATTATGAAGCCATGGCGGCAGGGCTTCCATTTATCACTACCGCTAGAGGTGGGAATCCAGAAATCATCCTGAACGATAATGGCTATCTTGTCCAAGACCCAGAAGATCCTATTGAATATGCAAACCACCTAAATAACATGCTAGCAAATTTAGAGTCTACCAGGGAAATGGGGCTTCGCGGTCGAAAACTCGTTGAAGAAAATTTCACTTGGAATCATGTAGCCAATAATATCCTTTCAGTCTGGGAGAGAAATCCTTCCGGAAATTAGCAGCCAAAGGAAGTGTGCATTATGAAAATTCTTGTCACAGGGGCTGCAGGTTTTATCGGGTCTCATCTCTGTGAGCGCTTGCTACAAAATCCACAAAATGAAGTGATAGGTATTGATGTGTTTTTGCCAGTGGGTACTTCAAGATGGATTCGTGAACGAAACCTTCAAAACCTACTTCACTCTACAAGGTTTACATTTGTTGAAGAAGATTTACAACATGCGAATTGGGACACTTTACTCGAAGGAGTAGATATCATCTACCATCTAGCAGGTGTTCCCGGTGTACGATCTAGCTGGGGTCAGGACTTCACATTGTATGTATCCAATAATATTATTGCAACTCAAACGTTATTAGAAGCATGTCTTAAGTTTCCGATAAAAAAATTCATTTATACCTCGACCTCTTCCGTCTACGGTCAAAAGGATGGCAAAGTATCCGAAACATCTGAACCAACACCATTATCTCCATATGGGGTTACGAAACTGTCTGGTGAACATTTGTGTCGAGTATTTTATCAAAACGATGGGCTCCCCATCACGATCTTACGATTATTTACCGTCTATGGTCCAAGGCAGAGACCAGACATGGCCTTTCATAAATTTATTAAACGAACACTTTCTAACGAAACCATAGAAATATATGGTGATGGACAGCAAACAAGGGATTTCACTTTTATTAGCGACTGTGTTAACGCAATTGCCTCTGCAGCTATCTCTGACGACATTGTAGGAGAAACGATCAATATCGGCGGAAAAGAAAGGGCCTCCCTTTTAACTTGCTTATCCATCCTAGAAGACGCCCTTGGCCAAAAGCTTAAGTGTAGATATACAGGATCCACTTATGGAGAGCCACGTCATACTTGGGCTGATATTTCGAAAGCACAAAAATTATTAAATTACGACCCACAGGTTACTTTAAAGGAAGGCCTATTGAAGGAAATTGAGGATGTAAAGGATTTGTATAAGAAGACATAATAGGCTGCAGATTATCTATTTAATAACAAAATAAGGAGCCTGATATATTGATCATATCAGTCTCCTTTTTTAATAAAGTCATCTTATGGAAAAACTACATAAATGGGACATTAAACTACTAGGATATCAATCATTTGGAAAAGATGTCATATCAATGAGGGTGACTAGTGGTGCGAATGAGGGAAATGAAGATTTATGTAATAGAAACTTTTAGACTTAACGTCTCCACGATCTCGGTTACATTTTTCCCGTCCATAATAAACTGTAAGAATGTACGTACTTCCTCTATGGACATTCCCATATCTTTAGCCTGTTTGATTAGTTGAATCCATTCCCCGTCAAGATTCTGAATCTCTTTCATGGCTTTCCTCCTATATCATTACAGTCTCATAGCTTTAATCATAAATGGTGAAGGTTAAATTAAAGTTAAGAAATTGGAAAATTATAATAAAAGGAGAAAATTAAACTTTTACGAAAGAAATTTATATCCAAATCCCCTTACTGTAATAATATACTCTGGTTTAGACGGATTTTGCTCAATCTTTTTTCGCAAGGTACTGATATGAACGGACACTGTTTTTAAATCACCAAATTGGTCTTCGCCCCAAATTAAGTCATATAACTGCTCGGTACTAAATACTCTTCTTGGATTGGAAGCGAGTAAAATTAACAACTGTATCTCCTTTGTTGATAAATGGATGGGTTTCCCTCCAACGGCTACCACATATTGTTCTATATCAATATGTAACTCTCCCCATGTAATCATTTGTGTGTTCTCTTCCTCAGACGCGTTCTGCTGGATGCTGCGACGCAAATGTGCTTTTACCCTTGCCATTAATTCTCCTGGATCAAATGGCTTTGTTATATAATCATCGGCACCGATCTCGAGCCCGCGGATTTTTTCACTTTGTTCTCTTTTGGCACTTAGAAAAATCACTGGGATGTTGATCTGTTTCTCTCGTAATCTCTCACAAACCTTAAATCCATTCATTCCAGGAAGGAGAATATCTAGAATCACAAGATCTGGCATAACATCTATGATACCAGTTAGTGCCTCTTCTCCATTGGCAAATGAGATCACCCGATACTCCTGTTCAAGATAGAGCTTCAATAAATTCTGTATATCTACTTCATCTTCAGCAATAACAACTGTTCTCATTTATTCTCCCCCAGTTCCCCAGTATAGATAGGCAATGTGAAATAGAAAGAACTTCCCTGTGATTCCAAGCTTTCAGCCCAAATAATCCCTTTATGATTATCAATAATCTCCTTCGCAATAGCTAGCCCCAGTCCAGCATTCCGATACGTATCATATTGTTCAGCATCCGCTCGATAGAAACGGTCAAATATATATGAAAGTGATTCGGCATCAATTCCTATTCCATTGTCATGAACACCAATGACTAAGCTCTGATTACGGTGACTGTCCCCAATCTTTTCCAAGGCCGATGCGATTTCCTCTTGATGTCCCTGTCTTTTATAAAACTCCTCATATTCAATGACATCAATCTTAATGATTCCATTCTCTTTTGTATACTTAACCGCATTCGAAATTAAATTCTCCATCACCTGCCTCATTCGGTTCAAATCCATTAAGAGGACCCATTCATTTTGTTCTACCGAAAGCTGGTGATCAAACTGAAATTCAATGTTCTTATTAGTAACATCTGCTTTAAATTGATATAAAAATTGAATAAACTGCTGAACAGATACTTTGTTCCAAGAAAAACTCGCCTCCCTTTCTTCTAGTCTAGAAAGGTCATGTAGATCTTGTATTAATCGGTCAATATAGATGGTTTTTTCATGGATAATTTTCAAATATGTTTGGTCACAAGGTTCAATCACCCCATCTAGCATCGCCTTGACGTACCCCTGAATGGACGTCAAAGGCGTACCTAAATCATGGGAGATATTCGATAATAGATGGCGACGTGACCTCTCCATACTTACCAGCTTTTCTGTACTGATTTGCAGTTCTTCCGTTCTTTTTTGTACCCTTTCTTCGAGCTCTTCATTTAATAAAAGCGTGGCTCGTTCTGCGTTTTCTTTTTCCATTTGAATGATTTTTACTCGATCAGCTAGTGCCAACGAAAAGAGAATCATCTCGATCAGTGATCCTATTAAGGAGGCATATCGTGTAAAAGTATTCATTGGCAATGTTCCTGCGTCTGACAAGGATGAGACCAAGCTAGTTAGTAAAAAAATAATCCAGGCAAAAAACAAGTAACGAGCCGCCTTATTCCCTCGCTTCCAACAAAGTATTGTCGTAGTTAATACAACAGGAATAAAGAGAATAGTAGAAAAGGTAACAAGATGTAAAGCAATAGAATAGGACATCAATAGCACAACGAGTATTGCTATATTGAATGCGGTAAGCATATGAAGAATTCTGCTCCAAAACTTTGCATACTGCTGAACATCAAGAAATTTATTCACAAATAGAGCTCCGGCCAAGTTAGAGAAAGCAATGGAAAATACAATCGAGCGATTATTCCACCATGGGAAGTCCGGCCATAAAAATTGATAAGCAAATCCATTCAGTGTTAATTGCGTCATACTAAATGCAAAGATTAACAGGACATACCATAAATAACTTCGTAAGCGTAAGGAGGAATACAAAAAGATGTTATAAACAACCATTACAAGCGTTGATCCATAATAAATCCCGAATAGCAGATACTCTATTATGCTTTTTTCCGAAAAAGCTTCTTCATTCCATAGTACAGCGGATAGCTGTAAGGATCCTTCACTTTTTATTTTGACATAATACGTTCTTGTTTCCTTTTCAGGTAGGGTTAATTCGAATGTCACATGCCGATGCTTTCGATCTCTCTCGGAAAACGGAAGTAAATCACCACCATAATAGGCTGTATACTTATTCCTTCCCGTTTGTTCATATAATGTAATGGAGTCGTGAGGGGCATAAGGAAATTCTAAAATATATTCATCTGTGCTAAGTTGATTGTCTATTTCGAAGCGCATCCAATAGACAGATGACTTATAACCATAACTAGGAATGCCTTCTTTATTTTCTGTAAACTGGTTGGAAAAAGTGGATGAGGACACATCGTCGATCGTAAACTTTCCCTCTTCATCCTCAAGTATTTCCATATTTTCATAGATCTTATATTCCCCCACTTTTTCTTGGTTGATGATTACGGAAGCTTGGGCTTCATTTATGATTCCACCGCATATGATGATCATTAGTAAGGAAAGCATCAACAATATTTTTTTCATCGTGGAACCTCCGTTAGGCATGTCTAACCAATAATTCTATACAAATGTTCCAATTTCCTCCAACGTAAGAAGTAATACCTATTTCCTATTCTCTACTTTTTTTATTGAAATTTTCATTGACATTCTACATAACTAGATTTATATTAAAAACATAAACGATATTGATAATCATTATCAATAAAATTCCAGTAACGAAATATATTATTAAAGGAGAACCCCTCATGAAAAAACTATTAGTTCCATTTTTGCTATTGCTTGTTCTTGTTATCAGTGCTTGTGGCAACCAAGCAGAAGAAACTGATAACAGTTCAGAAACACCGAAAGAAGAAGAAACACCTACAACGATTACATACGAGTCTGAAACAGGCCCGGTTGAAGTACCTGCTGATCCACAAAGAGTGATCCTTCTTTCTGGTTTTACTGGAAATGTATTAGATTTAGGAGTGAATGTTGTTGGTGTTGATGTATGGTCGAAAAATAATCCAACCTTCGCAGAAGAACTAAAAGATGTGGAAGAAGTTTCAGATGAAAATTTAGAAAAAATCATTGAATTAGAGCCCGATCTAATTATTGGACTATCTAATATCAAAAACCTCGATAAATTAAAAGAAATTGCTCCAACTGTAACCTACACTTGGGGGAAAGTTGATTATTTAACGCAGCATATCGAAATTGGGAAACTATTAAATAAAGAAAAAGAAGCTCAAAGCTGGGTTGATGACTTTACCAAGCGTGTAGAGGCTGCAGGTGAAGAAATTCGTGCTAAGATTGGTGAAGACGCAACCGTATCTGTCATGGAAAGCTATGGCAAAGACCTTTATGTATTTGGTGAAAACTGGGCACGTGGCACAGAAATCATATACCAAGGTATGAAACTAAAAATGCCTGAAAAGGTAAAAGAAGTGGCTCTTGAGTCTGGATACTATGCCTTATCTACTGAAGTGATTCCTGAATACGCAGGCGATTATGTGATTCTAAGTAAGTACTCAGATGCAGACACTTCTTTCCAAGAAACAGAAACCTACAAAAATATTCCAGCGGTAAAAAACAACCAAGTGTTTGAGATGCCTGGTGAAGGTGCGTCCTTTAGTGACCCGGTTACACTTGAAAAGCAGTTAGAGTTTATTAAAACATCTTTTTTAGGTAATTAATAAGAAAAGCGCAAGCGCCCTGGTCAGCGCCGTATGGCCTGGAGCGCTCCAACTGAGATAAAGGAAACACGAAGAGCCAGAGGCGATTCGATGTTGACTTAT
>NZ_JBOCCY010000028.1:0-22762 GCF_050586445.1 Bacillus coreaensis | reverse complement strand
GCTCTTGAGAGTCCGAATCCTTTGGTGATTCGGACAGGACACCAAGGTTTTTGCTCTTGAGAGTCCGAATCCTTTGGTGATTCGGACAGGACACCAAGGTTTTGCTCTTGAGAGTCCGAATCCTTTGGTGATTCGGACAGTACACCAAGGTTTTTGTTCTTGAGAGTCCGAATCTTAAGGTGATTCGGACAGTACACCAAGGTTTTTGCTCTTGAGAGTCCGAATCTTAAGGTGATTCGGACAGTACACCAAGGTTTTTTGCTCTTGAGAGTCCGAATCAAAAGCAAAATAGCATGAGTTAAATCCTCACGCTATTTTATGTGTCAATATATACTTTATACACCTAAAAATGGAACCTTGTATTCCTCAACTAGCTTGTCTTTTACTTTACTATCGACTTTTTACTATCATATTTACAGCCTCTTGGATCGCATCCTCAGCGTTTTTCCCTTCATCGTTTGCTTCACGAATACATGCCTCTAAATTTTTTGCAACAATATATCCCATTGCACGGTCAACAGCCGAGCGTACAGCTGATAGCTGAGTTACTACATCTTTGCAATGTTTTTCCTCTTCCATCATACGTATTACACCACGAACCTGCCCCTCGAGACGTTTTAATCGGTTTTTCATTTCTTGTGAGTATTCCAATATATTCACCTCTCAACTATCGATACGGTATCCCCTATTGAATAGATTATATCGTATTCTTTTCTTAAATAGAAATTATAAGCCAAATTATTGGTACCAGACGTTACCTGTTATAATGAAGATATACAAAGATTTGGGAGCAATCAGATGCTAAAAAAAATTCAACACTTATTCAAAGACAGTAAATATTCAAATCAAAAGCCTACACTTGAAGAAACAAAAGAGTATGACTGGTATTATGAAGAAAACGAAGACGGTTGGGTTGGAATTAGAAAAAACATGTTAGATCCAAAAGAAAAACAGCTACTAGATGCCCTTTTCCATTCTTTTGAACCACCAATCATAGAGTTTCAATCTCAGGGATGGTACAATTTTTTATTTTCAGATGGAGGGGTTCCTTTACAAAAACAAGAGCGTCGGGTTCGAATCATTCACCTTCATTGTTCAGGTGAGGACTGGGAGCAAAAAGATTTAGAACTTGCCTTAAAAGGCTTTTTATCTGAAGAAATTATTATTTTTTGGGAAACCCCAAATCATGCTGTACTTATTGAACACGAATCGCACAGCTTTTTGATGGCAGAAAATTTCTTAGAAATCTCTGAGACATTTGAAAATGATCTTTACTTACGTGTCAGTTTCTTCATTGGAAAGTTTCACTCTGCCACTAAGGAATTAAAGGAATTATTCCATCAAGACCGTCTATTTTTCAAACAATCTTTAGAATGGAAGCGGAAGGAAAGAGTTTTTACATTTGAGAACATTTTCCCAAATTTGCTTTCGCACAGTCTCCCAGTGGAGCTTTTAAAAGCTATAGAATTACAACTTCTTCAGCCTTTAATGGACGATCCAGAAACGCTCGCAACCATTCAAGTATATTTAGAAAATAATTTAAACGCGAGTGTCACAGCAAAAAAACTATACATTCACCGAAACACCTTACAATACCGGGTAGACAAGTTTACAGAAAAAGCTGGCGTCAATCTAAAAGATTATCCTAGTGCCATTACCCTTTATATCGCTTGTTTACTCCAATTACAAAAACAAAGATAGCACATTGCCCAATTTCCTTCTCCTTATTTTTGTGCACTATTCACATAGTACAAGAACCTCCCAATCATGTAATCTATACATAAGAAAACGATTACAGATTATTGGGAGGAATTAATTATGGCTGAGTTAGTTTTAGATCATATTTTCAAAATTTACGACAATAAAGTAACTGCTGTTGAAGATTTTAACCTTCATATTCAAGATAAAGAGTTTATCGTATTCGTTGGACCATCTGGTTGCGGAAAATCAACAACTTTACGTATGATTGCTGGTCTTGAAGAAATTTCTAAAGGTGATTTTTCTATTGATGGTAAACGTGTAAATGATGTTGCACCAAAAGATCGTGATATCGCCATGGTATTCCAAAACTATGCTCTTTACCCACATATGAGTGTATATGACAATATGGCTTTCGGATTAAAGCTTCGTAAGTTTCCTAAGGATGAAATTGATCGTCGTGTTCAAGAAGCTGCAAAAATCCTTGGTCTAGAACCTTACCTTGATCGTAAGCCAAAAGCACTTTCTGGTGGTCAACGTCAGCGTGTGGCATTAGGTCGTGCAATTGTCCGTGATGCAAAAGTATTCTTAATGGATGAGCCATTATCGAACCTTGATGCTAAACTTCGTGTTCAAATGCGTGCTGAAATTGCAAAGCTTCATCAACGCTTACAAACAACAACTATTTACGTAACGCATGACCAAACAGAAGCAATGACAATGGCTACTCGTCTTGTTGTTATGAAGGACGGAGTTATTCAGCAAGTTGGAGCACCAAAAGAAGTATACGAAAAACCTGAAAATGTATTCGTTGGTGGATTTATTGGATCACCAGCAATGAACTTCCTAAGAGGAAAAATCGAAGAAGGTAAATTTGTAGCAGGCAAAACTTCTATCGCTATCCCAGAAGGAAAAATGAAAGTATTACGTGAACAAGGGTATGTTGGGAATGAAATTATTCTTGGTATCCGTCCGGAAGATATCCATGATGAGCCTGTTTTCATCGAAGCCTCTCAAGGTACAAAAATTCATGTGAAAATTGATGTATCAGAATTAACTGGTGCTGAAACCATGCTTTATTCAAGCATTGAGGGTCAGGATTTTGTTGCAAGAGTAGACTCTCGTTCAGATATTAAACCTGGTCAGTCAATCGATTTAGCATTTGATTTGAACAAAGCTCACTTCTTCGATGTAACTACAGAGTCAAGAATACGTTAATCATCTAGGATGCAGCACGAGCGCGCTGCATCCTTTTTTCTATTCTTGTATAAATTGCACCACATCATTATAACAAGACGGACACTTGTATAGATGTGGACAGAGTCCCTTAGCAAAATCCTCGGGATATCCATCTTCAAGCTTCATTAAGTCAATTGGCATATAGGCACTATAGTCATCAAAAAAATCCATTAACCTTCCTGCTTCCTCTAATTCACTTCCGCATTTACTGCAAGTAATGTATTTATCTTCAAGCCCGTTACAAACTGGACATATTCCCATTTCTCTTCCCTACTTTATTTTTTTATTAGTTTGAGAAGCATATCACCTGTTCATGTAAGGCAAAAAGAAATTTCGGACAGGAAAACATTACCTGTAGTTTATTTCGAATAGGATCAAAAAAATCAACCATAATATTGAGTAAACACAGCGACAACAAGTCGCCAACAACAAAAACTTTTTATAACGGACTATGCTGAAAGCTTGATTTACTAAAAATCAATTTGGTTCATTCCAAAATAGTCCACCAAAAAAACTGAAGGAGAGTGTTCAACATGGCAAACAACAATTCTTCAAACCAATTATTAGTACCAGGAGCAGAGCAAGCATTAGAGCAAATGAAGTACGAAATCGCTAGCGAATTTGGTGTAAACCTTGGTGGCGAAACTACTTCACGTGCTAACGGATCTGTAGGTGGAGAAATCACTAAGCGTTTAGTATCTATGGCTCAACAATCTATGAGCGGATCTTTCCAACGCTAATTTAACTTAAGATAGTACAACAATTGAATAAGGTATGGCTTAGCCCTCTTCCATTCTGGAAGAGGGCTTTCATATTATGCCCAAAGAAAAAACAGCCTTTCGTAATAAAAGGCTGTTTTTATGATTCTTTTATGATTGTAAATCCAATAAAGTAACCTAAAACCATAATACTTGCAATAACTAATGTCACTGAAAGTTCTTCCATGTGCAAATCCCCTTTCGTGCCTTTGTTTGCTTTAACATTAACACGAATTTGGGGACCGACCAGACATAAATTTAGAAAATTGTATGTCTAAATTTCGAAATTTCTTTGAACATTAACCTGCTAAATGGCTACCTTGTTGAAGCTGATACATTTGATAATACTTACCTTTTTGTTCCATTAATTCATCATGTGTTCCTTTTTCAACGATACACCCTTTATCTAATACGAGTATTTGATTAGCATGTCGAATCGTGGATAATCTGTGAGCTATAATGAATGTGGTTCTTCCCTTTTTCAATACATCCATCGCCTCTTGAATAATCATTTCAGTCTCTGTATCAATACTAGATGTTGCTTCATCCAAAATAAGAATGGCCGGATCGAATGCCAATGCCCTTGCAAAGGATATAAGCTGTCTCTGACCACTTGATAACGTGCTTCCCTTTTCAATTACTGGTTCATCAAAACCTTTTTCCAGATGTTTAAATACTCTATCTGCTCCTACATCACGAAGTGCCTGTTCCACCTTTTCACGAGTAATAGCTGGATTATTAAGACTAACGTTTGAAGCGATCGTACCAGTGAATAGAAAAGGATCCTGTAACACGATTCCCATATGCTGTCGTAGTGTTTGGTGAGGAATACTTTTTATATCGGTTCCATCAACTAAAATACTTCCTTTTTGGCAATCGTAAAACCTAAAAAGCAGATTGATAATTGAGCTTTTCCCTGAACCGGTATGTCCGACAAGCGCCACTGTTTCCCCGTGCTCGGCAGTAAAATGAATATCCTTTAAAACAAATTCATTCTCTTTATATCCAAAAGAAACATGATCAAAAGTTACATTCCCCTTATAGCGTTCCATCCGATGATCATTAACATCGATTCCCTCTTCGGTTAATAATTTAAACACACGGTCTGCTGCAACGAGCGCTTGTTCTAGATTGGCTAGCTGATTCACAATTCCTTGAATCGGGTTAAAAAGGCGATTAATATAATCAACAAACGCATAAAGCATACCTAGCGAAACTACTGCACTTGGCTTTAGTGCTTCTCCGCCAAAATACCAAATAAAAGCAACAAATATCACATTCCTTAGTACGTTTACTAAATTATGTGAAGTTAATGAGTTAAGACTTAAAAGTTTGTTTTGAAATTTAAAGTGGTCTTCATTTAGTTTTTCAAATTCTTTCTGAGTTTGCTTTTCTCGATTAAATGCTTGAATCACATTCATCCCTTGAATGGATTCATTAACAATTGCGTTAATATCACTATTTCTCGAACGGATTTTATGATTATATTTTGATGCGTATTTTCGATATACAAGTGTCCATACAAAGAGAATTGGCAATAGCAATAAACAAATTACAGCTAGTTTTACATTGAGAATGAATAAAGCAATATAAATTCCCGTAATGTAAATTGCACTGGTAAAAAAGGTTGATAGTACAGTAACATACAACTCTCGAATGGCTTCGGTGTCATTTGTTATTCTCGCAACAACCTTACCGGCTGGCAAATTATCAAAGTATCGAATCGGAAGCTTTTGAATCTGTCCAAATACATCCTCACGCATTTTTTGGATGACCCGGTTTGCAGACATCTGCAAATAAAAACGCTGTCCATATTCAAAAATAGCTGCAATAACGATCAGTCCGAAGTACAGTGATAATAAACCAATAATTCTTGAGGTTTCCGGCTGATAAAATGCTACTAATTCCTTAGTAGTAAGCTTTGTTCCTTCAAAGGTTTCGATCTCGTCTCCCTTTGTAATAGTTAGGACGCCATTATTAAAGCTTCTTTCTCCGTCAAACGGAGTAGCCTCCTCAACAAAGACAAAGGAACGATTGACTTGTAGAATTGTCGCTTCTTCTACCTTCACCTCATCGTCATCAATATATTTCTCACGCTTATAATAATTTCCTTCGTATTCGACTGAATCCTTCGTTCCATTCGTTTGATACCAAGTCGACTCAATCCCTAATATGTGCTGATCAATCATTCGCTTGGCTATGAATGGTCCCGCAAGGTCAGCAGTAACCGCAACAGAAAGCATCATAAGTGCTGCGATAATGATTTTTTTATAATGCAAAGCGTATTGTACGAGGCGTTTACCAGTCGTCATACACTCACCTCCACTTCAGATGAGGTTTGAACCTGCTGTCTATCATATTGCTCTCGATACCAGCCGTTTTGTTCCATAAGTTCTTCATGGGTTCCTTCCTCAACAATGATCCCTTCATCTAGAACGAGAATACGGTCCGCGTGCTGGACTGCAGACATTCGATGGGTCGTTATAATCGTTGTCTTTCCACTTCGTTCACTTCTTATATTTTCAATGATTTTCTTTTCTGTTTTTGCATCAACTGCTGAAAGAGAATCGTCTAAAATTAGAATTTCAGGATTTTTAATTAATGCTCTCGCTATCGAAATTCTTTGTTTTTGTCCCCCAGATAAAGCAACACCTTTTTCCCCAACAAGTGTTTCTAGACCTTCGGGAAGCATCTCAATATCTTTCTGGAAATCCGCTAACTCGATAGCTTTAACCAAATCAGCATCAGTAGCGTCCAGTCGTCCAAAAAGAATATTTTCTTTTATCGTCTTTGAAAACAGGACGTGATCTTGTGGAACGTACCCAATCCATCCTCTAGTTGTTTCTAACGTATGTTCATTTAACTCTACATTAGAAATCGTTAACGCTCCTACCCCTAACGGATATTCTCTTAATAGTTGTTTAATAAAGGTTGTTTTCCCACTCCCTGTTTTACCAACAATTCCTAATGTCTCCCCTCGCTTCAAATCTACGTTGATTTTACTTAGATTATCTACGTTAGAGGATGGGTATCGAAAGGAAAATTCCTTGAACGTAATCTCCTCAGGATTATTATCTGATTTTGGATTCAATGGATCCGATACATCAGGCTCGTAGGATAAGGTTTCTTGCACTCGGTCTAGTGAAGCATTTCCTCTTTGCATAATATTGATAAGCTCTCCAATCGCAAACATTGGCCAAACAAGCATACCTAAATATACATTAAACGAAACAAGTTGCCCTAACGTGAGTCGATTATGGAACACTAAGTATGAACCAAAACCTAATCCAATAACATAACTTAGTCCAACCAAAACCTTAATCGTTGGATTAAACAAAGAATCTATTCTTGCAACCGCCACATTCTTTTTATAAACATCCTCTGTCATATCGTGAAATCGTTCTTGATCTTCACGTTCTTGAACATAGGCGCGAATCACTCTTACTCCTGAAACCGACTCGAGAACACGATCATTAAGTTCACCAAATGCATCCTGTGCTGACATAAACTTTTTATGAATGGTATTTCCGTAATAATTGATGAGAACAGCCATGATTGGCAACGGTAGGACAGCAGCAAGAGTAAGTTCCCAACTAATAAAGATCGTCATCATCGCAACGATTGTCAGCATAAAGGCTGTGGAGTCAACCAGTGTTAAAATACCAAAACCAGCTGTTGTAGAAATCGCCTTTAGATCATTTGTTGCACGTGCCATTAAATCTCCTGTTCGATTTTTTTCAAAGAACGTTGGCGTCATTTTAAAAAGATGCCTCATAAATTGTGAGCGCAGTTTTCTTTCAATCAAAAAAGCCCCACCAAACAGCTGGTACATCCAAATATATGTGACTCCATAGGATACAACTGTCAGAACAAAAAAAGCTAATAAGTACTGCATAATTTTTTCCTTACTTATTACTCCCATATGAATATCGTCAATAACCATTCCAACAAGTTTTGGTGGAATAACATCAACAAATCCAATAAAAACAAGAAGTGTGATCGCAACAGTATAGCGTTTCCAATTTTCTTTAAAGAACCAACTTAATTTTCGTAAAATAGAGAACATCTTGTTGTCTCCTCTCTTTTCTATCCGTCATGTATAACTAGCCACTCTCAAGCTCCACGGGTGATACCAATAATCTTTCTACACGAAATGTTTGCATGGTTACTTCCTCCTAAATTTTTTTATAGTAATGGGATATTCCCAGTGCTACCTCTTTTACAAGACAAAAAAGACATACCGCATCCTATGCGATATGTCAAAAGGCGACAAAAAAGCACAAGCTACTCATACGTAACCTGTGCCATTGATAAAATAGTTAACTGTGCTCATTCAAGGACAAGAATAATAAATGGTTACGCTCTCATATTCAGTTAAGTGAATGTGTAAATCTCTTACTCTCATGATCGTAACCTCCTATCCTTTCAGTATTTTCCATATTTGTTACATTATCATCAAAACTCACTAAAGTCAATTGAATTTTCTCAATATTAGTAAGCTTTCTCCAAGACTACGACACAGGCAATGGCTTGGATTGCGTCTGAAGATTCCGACTGTACTTTGGAAGAGCAATTGCATAAAATGCTCCCACTAACATCAAACATCCTCCGACCATCCAATAAAGCATCTCCACCTTTAATAGCGCTGGAAAACTATAAGCGATAAATCCCAAAGTAAGCGATTGAGAAAGCATCATTAATGGTGAAATCCATCCTTGAACTCTCCCCATCATTTTAGGGTCCACAATACTTGGCATCCACCCTCCGATTCCAATATTTACAAATGGTAAACCTACAGCGGCAAGAAACACTAGAACAAAGAATAAGACAAGGGACGTAACTAGTGAAGAAAGGATGACAAAACTCCCCGTAATAATAAGCCCCATAATAATAAGCTGATGAAGTTTTAGTTTTTCACTAAAAACCGACGCAATCACACTTCCAAGTAAAGCTCCTATTCCAAACATAATTCCGATAATAATTGAAAATTGTTCGTAGTTCTCCGGTGCAAGCTTATATTCTAAGATAAAAACAGGCATGACACTAAAACCACCGTTTACAACACCAAACACAATAAATCCAATTAATAGTGTTCTTAGTAGCCCATGCTGTATTATATATTTCATTGAATCCTTGAAATCAACAAATACAGTAGAAATATTTAAATCTTTTAATCGATGCATTCCATTTGGCATTCTTACACTCTCTGGAATCTGGCTAGACCGAATAAGAAAAGCACTTATCATAAACGTAATAGTATCGATAAGGATTGCCCCGTAAATCCCTACCGTCCAATAAGCTAATACCCCTAACCCATTACCAAATAACATAAATAAACTCATGACCAATTGATTTAAACCCGCAGCAGTTGTGTAATCATCCTGCTTAAGAATTCCTTGAACCATCGCATGTTCGGCAGGAAAAAAGAATTTTTGAACGGCACTTCTTAAAAAGAGGACAAAGAAGATAAGAGGCATCGAACCAATTATCAAGGAGCCTAAAAATACTATAGAAAGTACAGCACTTATCCAGTCACAGCTAAAAGCAATCTTTTGTCTGTCCATTCGATCTGCAAATACGCCGACAAGGAAAAATACAGCTAGAGTGGGGAGCGAATACATTAACTCTGTTATAGATGCGTACATAGGCTGGTCGGAAAAACGATCCAATAAGTAAAACATAAAAGCAGTAAGTCCAATCGTACTACCCATTTGTGAGGTGAAGTTCGCAAAAAAAAGCTTGGTGAAATTTTTGTTTTGAAAAACAACCATAAATTTTTTCATTTATTCTACCCCTAACTCCCTTTAATACCTTCAGTTTACTTTGCATTGCTTTTTCTCAAAACAGACCTTTGATGGGAATTTCCTCCGTCTCTAGACGGAAGAGATTGAATTCTCAGTATATTTTCTGACAAACACGTTTCATTTAGAAGAAGAAGGGGTAATAATTGATAAAAACAACTCGGGTAAAGGAGTGCTGTCCATGAATGAAACATCGTCTATAACGATCTGTTATACTCACCGAATAATGATGAAAGAGATAATGGAACTATACACATTAGCAAAGAAATTCAATGGCATGGTTACTTTTTATCATAATCAACATTCAGTTTCAGGATTACACATAACAAAGCTAGTTACATTCTTTTTAACTATAAAAAAGGGGAGTAAGTTGCTAGTAGTTGTTGATGGACAAAGGAATCATTTATTTCTAAATAAGATCAAATCTATTTTTAAAAATGACCATTCTCTCAATCATGTCTCCAAATCCATTTCTTTTCAACACCCGCTACAACTCAAATGATGAAAGTGACAGCTAACTTTATGACAAATATCTCATGAAAAAAAGCTACTAAGTATCCCTTATTGGACACCCAGTAGCTTTTTGTTCTTACTCCTTTATTTCATTCACAAGCTCTTCAAAACGCTCTCTGGACGCACGTTCTTCGAAGCTGCTAAAAATTCGGAAGTACTCATCATCAAGGATACGATAGTGTTGACTTAAGACATTCTGCTGTAGAATAATCCCCTTTTTTCTGTCAATTTCTCGCCACCATAGCTTTCCACCCAATGTTTTTTCTTTTCGGTAATCAATCCCATCTCTCGCCACAGTCTCAAGCACTTCTAATGGGTCACTCCCAAATAAATATTGAATGGTTTCTGTTTCACGAAATAGAGCACAAATGGTAACAACGGTTTGCCAGTTTGCATCCATCCTACCTTTTTCAATTTGTACGAGCGTCTTTTTCGAAAGACCGATGACTTCACCCATTTTATCCTGTGTGTATCTTGCTTCCGTCCGGATTAACCTCATTTTCTCCGATACCTTCGATATTATCTCGTCTCTAGTCAAATCCATTCAGTCCTTTAAAAAGAATTGGTGTAATTTTACACATCCTCTTTTTATTATAAAACAACAATGGAAAATATTCCAATAAAAAACTGCTATCCAATAATGACTAGATTTATATGGTTTTTTTTTACAATTAATAAGACTTACGTATGATTTCTATCTTTCTCATTTTTAGAAAGAGGATTCCACCTAAAATCCTCGAATATATCCTTATTAACTAATAAAGAGAGAGAAAGAATATGAGGGTGAGTGACAATCCATGCTACAAGCAACTAGGGAGAAATTAATTGATTATCTCTCAAAATCAAAGAATTTATTAGTCTCTTTATGGGAAAAAGAAATAATAATCTCAACAGAAGATCCATATAAATTTGAAATCAATACAAATGACTTTTCATTATTTCAAATGATTTTAGATGGTCTTGATATAGAAGGTCTTGACTTTGAAAAATTCATTGAAGATTTTTCGTTAAAAATTGCAGAACAAAGAGTAAACGATTTTATTAACATTGGGACATTTGTTTATAATGTCAACATCGGCCGTTCAATTATCTATCACCATTTACTTGAATCTGATTTTACAAAAGAAGAAATCAAGGAATCCATAAAGAGCATAGATTCATTCTTTGATAAGTTTCTACTCTACTCCGTTTCTTACTTTACAGAGGAAAAAAATAAAATTATCGAAGAAAAGACGCAATTTATCGATTCTACTCACAAGGATAGGTTAACACTACTTGGACAAATGACCTCAAGTTTTATTCATGAATTTAGAAACCCCTTAACTTCGGTTCAAGGTTTTATTCAATTATTAAAAGCCGAAGATCCATCAATTAAATACTTAGATATTATTTCAAGTGAATTAGAGCAGCTAAACTTCCGAATTTCTCAATTCTTACTTCTCTCGAAGAAAGAACTAATTGGTAAAGAAAAAAGTTCCTTTTCATTAAATGAACTTATTGATGAAGTTCTCATATTCTTGTATCCAAGCATACTCGACTCAAAAGTAAAAGTGATTAGAGAAACTTTTGACCATGTTCATTTATTCGGATATGTGGATGAAATTAGACAGGTGCTAATCAACATTATATTTAATGCAATTGATGTGTTAACACAATACCGCGAAGACCCAATAATAGAGATCATTTGTGCTCTTTCACACAATAAGCATGTCGTTATCGAAATTTCAAATAATGGACCAATGATTCCAGACCAGATGTTAAAATCCATTTTTGAGCCATTTGTCACTACTAAAACACTTGGAACTGGACTTGGACTTTTCGTATGTAGAGAAATCATTGAAAAACATAAAGGGCGTCTTATATGTGAATCAAGTACGGAAAAAACCATTTTTAGAATGACGATGCCTATTCCTTCTATTACAGAAGCCTCTGAGTAAAGAGGCTTTTTTTCATTTTTCTAACAATTCCTCCAATAGCCTTCATATTACAATAAATTCATCATAAAATATGGATAATACTATTTTTTATCTAACCGTAACGTTTGACTGTACAGTTTTTCCTTTCGTATAATTAGAATTATTTATATTGAACAATTCAAAAGCAGAGGTGGTACAATGGGGCATTTTACCGAATTGGGGAGCTAGCTTCAATCGCAAAAATTTCAAGAAGAACGATTGATTATTACACAAATCTAGGGTTACTGCATGCGGATCGTTCAAAGGGAAATTACAGAATTTACAATGATGAAGCCTTAGAAGCACTACACTTCATTGAGGAATGTAAAGATATGCATATCCCTTTAGAAGAGATTAAGAGAAAACTAGAAATGAAAAAGCAAAAAGACGTGAAACAGGGAGAAATGGAAAAGCATATTCACTCCATTGGTCAACAAATGAAGCAGCTACAGCACGATATTTCTGTACTTATCCCATTAATTGAAAATCTAGATGGTCAGCAAACGAAAGTCCTCTCTGAAGAGTTAACAGTGGAGAGCGAATGGCTGATGAAGTTTTTACCCGAGTTTCATAGGTTAGTAAAATTTTCGAATTAACTGGGAGGTGACTCCTTACTCGTTTATTAAGCGAGATAAGGAAACTTATTGGACATATTAAACTTGGTTTTAATAGCCATTTTAATTGCTTTGACGGCATTTTTTGTGGTATCGGAATATGCTATTGTGAAGGTACGGGTCGCACGGCTCGACCAGCTCATTGAGGAAGGCAAAAAAGGTGCTATTTCTGCAAAAAGGGTTAATGCTAACCTAGACAATTACTTGTCTGCTTGCCAACTTGGTATTACTATGACAACTTTAGGGCTAGGGTGGTTAGCAATTGAACCCATTGAAATCGTATTGCGACCTATTTTCCAACAAATGAATGGAACAGAGACAATAGTATCCATCTTTTCTTTCGGAATAGGTTTCTTAGCTATTACATTCCTTCATGTGTTATTTGGAAAAATAGCTCCAAAAACGATGGCACTGCAAAAAGCAGAGAAAATGACGCTCTTCACTGCGCGTCCACTCATCTGGTTTTACCGACTAATGTTCCCTTTCATTTTTGTACTAAATGGAACAACGAAAATATTAACAAAAATATTTGGGCTAAAACCGGCTTCCATAAATGACCTAGCACATTCTGAAGAGGAACTGCGATTAATACTTTCTGAGAGCTATAAAAGTGGTGAAATTAACCAATCAGAGTTTAAATATGTAAACAAAATATTTGAATTCGATAACCGAATTGCCAAGGAAATTATGGTTCCTAGACGCGAAATCGTTACCTTATCAAAGGACAATACGTTAGAGGAATTTCTTCAAGTTGTTAACGAAGAAAAGTTTACTCGTTACCCTATCATAGACGGTGACAAGGACCATATTATAGGAATGGTAAATATAAAAGAAATCATGACCGAGCTCATACAAAACCGAACACTCTTAACGAAGACACTTGAAATATATACAAGACCTATTATCCGCGTTATAGATACGGTACCTATCCATGACTTATTAGTTAAAATGCAAAAGGAACGAATTCATATGGCCATTCTTATGGATGAATATGGCGGAACTTCTGGTCTAGTTACAGTGGAGGACATCATAGAAGAAATAGTTGGTGAAATTCGTGATGAGTTTGATATGGACGAAATTCCAATGATACGAAAGCTTCAGGAAGATCACTACATTATTGATGCAAAAATGCTTGTTAGTGAAGTAAATGATCTATTAGGATTAAGTATTGATGATGAAGATGTGGACACGATTGGTGGTTGGATCTTAACCGAGAATTATGAGGCAAGAGAAGGCGACGAAATTACACTAGAAAACTACACCTTCAAAATTATTGAGATGGAAGAACATCATATGAAATATGTAGAAGTTTCAAAGAATGTAACAAAGCATTCTTTAATTGATACCCCACTTCCAGCTGTCCCAAACTCATCCGAAGAAATGATTTCTAAACAGTCAGTTAGTTTCTAATATGAAGAACCCTCGATTGAACAATCAATCGAGGGTTCTTTTTATGCTTCTAGATAGTTAGTAATTTCATACTCTTCTTTAAGCTCTTCTAACCATACTGTATATTCTGTAGACATCTTATCATTCATTAAGGTATCAGAAATTTCTCCCTTACTATCTTCGAAATTAGCTTCCTTCGCTTCCTGATGATCGACAACTTTAATTATATGGTAACCATACTCGGTTTTTACAGGAGCACTAATTTCATCCACACCAAGTGCAAATGCAACCTCTTCAAACTCTGCTACCATATCACCACTGCTAAAGTATCCTAAGTCCCCACCAGATTCTGCCGTTGTTGTATCTGTAGAATATTCTTTAGCTAATTCACTAAAGTCTTCCCCTGCGTCGAGTTTACTTTTAACTTCGTTAGCAGTTGCTTCATCAGCTACTAAAATATGGCTTGCTTGTACTTGCTCTGCTGTCGCAAAAGTATCCTTATTTTCATCAAAATACGTTTGTAACTCTTCATCTGTAATTTCAATTCTTGGCTCAAGCAATTTTTCAGTTTTAATATAATTAATAATATCTTCTCTAACATCATCCATTGTCATTCCAGTTGCTACAACAGCCTCTTCAAGAGCCGTCTCACCGCCATAAGATTCAGACAATGTAGCAAGCTCCTCTTCAACTTCTTCATCTGATACCGTAATCTTTTGTTTATCCGCTTCAAGCTCTATTAATTTGTTTGTAATTAACACATCAAGTGCATCTGCTCCATACTGATCTAACAAAGTCTGTTGGAGTTCATCTTCTGATATGGACGCATCTCCAACCATTGCTACTACACTATCTTTTGATGATAAGAGAATTCCAGCGATTATAGCTAGTCCGACTAATGCTGTTACTATTGTTATTACTAACTTCTTCCTAAGTAATTTTTCCTTCATTTTGTAATTGTCCTCTCCTTTGTTTTCTCTTCCTAATACTAACCTGTAAATGTGACAAAACTATTAACAAGCAATGAAAGAGATATGAAAAAGAAAAAGAGACGATTCGCTCGTCTCCTTCTCCCATATTATACAGTTTCTAGTCTTGAAGATTTTAGTTTCTCTAATTCCTTTTCTACATCTTCATGTGAGTATGTTCCAAGAACACTCTCAATTCTTCCCGAATTCGCTTTTGTGAAATATTGATTTGCTTGTGACTTTGCTTCAAGTTTAAGTATCTCTTCCTCAACTCTTATGAACCCCTTTACGGCACTGTCCGGATTAATGGAAGCAAGGATCTGGGAGATATCGTTTGTTACCTTTGCCGCTGTCATTCTAGAAACGAGCAGCAGTTTACGATCCTGTAGTTCGTCATACTTTTCTTTAAGTTTATCGAGTTCATCGTACAATAAATTTGTTTGATTTTTAATTGTGTGGTACTGTCCTTCATACACCCTTAGTTTTTTCTCTTGTTGAAGCTTGTCCTCTATCGCTAGTCTAGCAATCTGATCTTCTCCTCTTTCGACTGCTAACTCAGCTTGCCTTGCTCTTTTTTGGACTCTGTCAATCGTTGATTCAATGACTGCTTCAAACTTCTTTTCAATATACAACTGCTGAGCCAGAGCCTTTTGTGCCTTTCCAATCTCGCCCTCAAGCTCTCTTAAATATTGTTTAAGCATACTAATTGGATCCTCTAATTTATCCAGAGCGTCATTAAAATCTGCTGTTGCTATATCTTTTATTCGTTTGAAAATCCCCATTTTTACTTTTCCTCCCTACGTACTTTATTTTCCCACTCATCAAGGAAATCTCTATTAGTATAGGACGGTACAACTAAATCTTCTCCCGTCATTAATTCTTGAACATTTGTGTCTTTCTTTACTGCACCCTTATAAAGTAAGTAACCTAATAAAATAAGAAGTGGAATAGCTAGGATAGTAGGTAATAGAGCAAGTATTCCTAGTGCAAGTAAGATTCCACCAGTAAGTTTCATTCCATTGCTCTTCCCTCTAACCCAAAGCATCCAACCAGCTATCACTAGGCCAGCCTTTGCCAATACACCTAGTAAGAATGGTAATAAGAAGAAGGAGTGGTTCACCATCATACCTCTGTCATGAAAACCATGAACGCCTCCACCTTTCATTCCATGAAACCCCTGAGCTTGAACGGTCATGGTTGGTATACTAAACATGCTAACAATGACAATCGCTAGAACGACAATCGGCGCTACGATTATCGTCCACTTTACCGCCTTGTTCAAATGAATTCACCTCCCTTCAAGTAAACCTGAATGCCCTGTTTATTTAAAATCTTATATTTAACATCCATTTCTAATCCCTCCGAAGATTTGATTAACTTGTCGCTTGCTGATCTGTTAAAGTCATCGTGACCGTTTTTTCTTGTCCTTTGCTATATACCTTTAACGTTATTTCATCACCCACAGATAGATCATTGTATAAATACTTACGTAAATCATTTGAATTGGTTACCTTCACGTCATCGATACTAACAATTACATCACCTACTGCTAAACCTGCTTTCGCGGCAGCTGAGCTAGAATCGATTTGCATCACCATTGCACCTTCTGTTACTGTTTCTGGTACTTCCTGCAGATACATTTGGGGAAGTTCCTCTAGACCCGCTAAGCTCACTCCCATATAAGGACGTGTAATTTGGCCAGACTCAATAAGTTGGTTTACGATTGGTACAACGTCATTACTTGGAATTGCGAATCCTAATCCCTCAACTCCATCCTCTGAGATCTTAAGTGAGTTAATTCCGATTACCTGACCACTTGAATTGAGTAAAGCTCCACCACTATTCCCAGGATTAATAGCTGCATCCGTCTGGATTACATTCAACTCCCATTCTCCGGCAGAAGTCGTCACAGTAATTGTCCGATCCGTTGCACTTACAATCCCTTGAGTTACCGTACGTGAAAATTCAAGACCTAGTGGATTTCCTATAGCAAGTACGTCCTCTCCAGCACGTAATGTTGAAGAATCTCCGAATTCAAGTGTCCCTTCAACGTCTTTGGAATCAATTTTTAATACAGCTAAATCTGTTAGAGCATCTGCCCCAATTAGTTGTGCACTGGCTTTCTCTCCGTTATAAAGTGAAACCTCAATTTCGCTTGCCCCTTCGATCACATGATTATTTGTTACAATATAAGCCTCATTACCTGTTACTTTAAAAATGACACCTGACCCTGATCCTGCCTCAACAGCTGATGTGTCAGTAGAATAGTGACTAGTTTGCTCCTGTAAGTTGACAATCCCAACAATAGCTTTTGAGGATGCCTCAACCATATCTGCAACTGCAATATCATCAGAATTTTTAGTTGTAGTTGTAGCAGTTGTCACTACAGCTGCTGCCTCATTATTTTCATTTGAGCTAGACACAGCGGTATTTTGCTCTCCAGTAACTCCACTAATCTTCTCAGAAAGGTTTTGAAGTGTGTCTATATTAGGAATAGCCACGATGGTAAGCATCGAACCCACGACCCCAGCTGTCACCA
This sequence comes from Bacillus coreaensis, assembly GCF_050586445.1. Classification (NCBI taxonomy): domain Bacteria; kingdom Bacillati; phylum Bacillota; class Bacilli; order Caryophanales; family Bacillaceae; genus Bacillus; species Bacillus coreaensis. The sequence goes on along the minus strand of NZ_JBOCCY010000028.1, from coordinate 5,288 downwards.
TTGATAGAAAGCTTTGCACCTTCTTTCCTTTCTTTTTCTTCTTAACAGGTTCTGTATGATATTCTTGCGAAGTTTCTAATTGTGATGGAAATTGATTAAAATCACTCATCCTAAGCTCCTCCTTTTTGTCTTGCTTCATATTTACATCATAGACCCCATTTATGAACAAATAATTAACAAACCTTTAATAGAGTTAGAAATAATAGGGAAAGATTATGTTAACTTAGACAAAAAAAAAGCCGCTCATCATGCGGCTTTTTTTCTTACTAGGTTCATTCAGAAGGAAAACGGATCGTAAATATTGTTCCTTTTCCTTTTTCACTTGTTACTTCGATTTTTCCATTGTGGAGCTGTACAAGCTGTTTGACAATGGACAAGCCTAACCCAAACTCACCAAAAGGGTTTGATGTACGTGAGATCTCAGCTTTATAAAAACGATGCCATATTTTTCCAATTTCCATTGGATCAATTCCAAGTCCCGTATCTTCAATCTCAATGATGGTTTCCCTTATTCCATACTTCCCTCGCAAATAGATACTTCCATTTGAAGTAAACTGGATGCTATTTTTGGTTATATTAATGAGAATTTGCACAAGACGGTCATAATCCGCATAAATGGAAGTACCTTCCTCTACCTCTATGTGAATAGAGTTCCCTTTTTCCTCTGCTTGAAGTGATAATTGCTCTTGAATAATTTCAAATAACTCATCCAACGGAATCTCTTCTTTAGTAAGCTTGATCTGATTTGAGCGGATTTTATCATAATCTAGATTTTCATTTACAAGCCGAATTAGGCGTTTGGTCTCTTTGCTTACCAGTTGAATCCCTTTCTCTTTTTCCTCTTCTGCAATCATATTATTTTTTAACCCTTCAATTACCCCGCTGATGGTTGTAAGCGGTGTTCGAAGTTCATGCGATACATCTGACATGAAATTACGACGGCGATTTTCCAAGCTTTCGATTTCTTCCTTCGAGGCATTTAAACGCATCACCATTGAATTAAAGTCCTCGGCGAGTTCCCCTATTTCGTCAAAAGTTGAAGAAGGGAGCTTTACTGTGTAATTCCCAGCAGCAACGGATGATGTTGCCGCTTGAATTCGTTTAATTCGATGAACATGTATTCTTGATAAAATCAAGCTCAGTAAAACAGCAACCACTAAAGCGATAAGAACTGTATAAAATAAATATTGATTAATTTGACTGATCATTTCTCTTGAACCGCTAATTGGGGCAGTAAGCAAGATTCCTCCTGCTAATTGTCCATTTACTATATAAGGAATAGCAACAAGTGTTACTTCCTGATCCGAGCGTTTCGTCCTATTTTTAACAATTAGAGTCTCTCCGCTCGAAATTTGTTCAAGTACTTCATCCACTAACCTTAAATCTCCCCCGTGCTTATCGGCAGGAAATATAACTGATCCTTTCTCATCAAAGATAGAAAAGCTAATATTCCGTCCACCTAATACGGCCATATACTCATTTACAATTCGGTCGGAGGAAAGATTCCCCTCTGTAATGTCACGCAAAATATTTTCACCGTATGATTCAAGTTCATCTACCTTATTTTTATACACCAGCCCCTCTACGTAATGAGAGAACACTAAACTTAATATTAAAAAAGCAACTACTAGCACACTTATGTGACTTATAAGCTGCTGGTACAAATACTTAATTTTCATTTCCTTGCACCACTTCATCGAACTTATAGCCTACACCCCAAACAGTATGGAAGAATGGCTGTGAATCGGTTCCTATCTTCTTTCTTAATCGTTTAATATGAACATCTACTGTTCGCTCATCACCATAAAATTGATAGCCCCATACTCGTTCAAGAAGCTGTTCCCTTGTAAAGACCTGCTTTGGATGCTGCGCAAAGTAGTAAAGAAGTTCAAATTCCTTCGGTGTTAAATTTAACACTGGCTGATCATCTAAAAATACTTCTCTTGTATCCTTACTGATTTTAAAATGTTTTGTTTGTAGCAACCCTTTATCGACTTTAACTTGATCATTATTTTGCATACGTCGACTAATCGCCTTAATCCTTGCCATTAAAGCTAGTGGACTGAATGGTTTTGTTACATAATCATCCGCTCCCATTTCAAGTCCTAGCACTTGGTCTGACTCTGTATCCTTTGCTGTTAACATAATGATAGGAACCGTATATCCTTCTTCTCTAATTTTCCGGCATATCATAACACCATCCATACTCGGAAGCATCCAGTCAATAATAACCAAGTCCCATTCACTTGATTTAAACGTGTTAAGGCCTTCTAAACCATCGTGGATATATGTTCCTTTAATTCCTTCTTTAGAAAAAAACATATCAATCATGGAGCATACACTCTCATTATCTTCTATCACTAATACGTTCATTTATTTCATCTCCCCCTACATCTCTCGAACTTAATTTAAATGTATTTATAACTATTTTTCAACTAAAAATGAGATTCTTCCTATTTTATTAATAGCTAAGTAATAGTTTGGTCATATTTTATTCATAACATGATAAGGGAAAGAAATTAATAATTTATTTATTCTTACCCCCATAAAGAAGAACTTCGCATCGAAGAGTTTAGTAGACCAGGAAATAGGGTATGGTTAATAAAGTACATAAACGAGAGGAGTATATAACTATGCGATTAATAAAAGCTGATATCGATGAATTGTTAGAATCCACTCGCGACCTTACTGAAGATGAAGGATTTTCATTCATCACAACAATTGAAATCGATCATTTACTTGAAAATACACAAGATTGGTAAAAGGATAGGTGCTACGCACCTGTCCTTTCTTTATGATAACAACTTCTTGAAAAATTAAAAAACACTAGGGCTGCTTCATTTATTGAAACAACTCTAGTGTTGGAAACAAAGTTATATGTATTTTATGGAGCGGGTGATGAGAATCGAACTCACGACATCAGCTTGGAAGGCTGAGGTTTTACCATTAAACTACACCCGCATCTTATATTGTCCAACTGCGCCTCCTTGGTCCTCGAGTTCGCTTCGGTGCCCCTTTGAAGTCTTATGACTTCCGCAGGTGCCCCTCCAGCCCTTGTCAAACCAAACAGTCGGCTCCACTTTTCGTACTGGGCTAGCTGGATTCGAACCAACGCATGACGGAGTCAAAGTCCGTTGCCTTACCGCTTGGCTATAGCCCAATGAAGAAATTGCAAATAATGGGGCGACTGATGGGAATCGAACCCACGAATGTCGGAACCACAATCCGATGCGTTAACCACTTCGCCACAACCGCCATGTGATTTGACAGGGGTAGTAGGAATTGAACCCACACCAAAGGTTTTGGAGACCTTCGTTCTACCTTTAAACTATACCCCTTCAAAAAAAAGATGGCTCAGGACGGAATCGAACCGCCGACACAAGGATTTTCAGTCCTTTGCTCTACCGACTGAGCTACTGAGCCATAATTATTATAATTACCCTAGATAAAATCTCATTTCGTCCTTCGTCCCGATTTTCAATCGGTACGCTGGATGCTATTTCTTGGAAGCTTACTCATCGTGCTCTACCGACTGAGCTACTGAGCAATAATACCATTCAATTATGTAAAGATGGCGGTCCCGACCGGGATCGAACCGGCGATCTCCTGCGTGACAGGCAGGCATGTTAACCGCTACACCACGGGACCAAAGTTTTTTTCAAATGTTTAATTGAAAATAATATCATTTTAAGATGGAGGAGGTAGAGGGATTCGAACCCCCGCGCGGTTTGACCCGCCTGTCGGTTTTCAAGACCGATCCCTTCAGCCAGACTTGGGTATACCTCCAAAGAAATAAAACTATTATGGTAGCGGCGGAGGGGATCGAACCCCCGACCTCACGGGTATGAACCGTACGCTCTAGCCAGCTGAGCTACACCGCCAAAGTAATTCATTGAATTTTTAATTCACATATTCCTGAATTAATGAAGATTATTTTCACTACACTACGTTACGTGAAAAAATCTAAGTGGAGCCTAGCGGGATCGAACCGCTGACCTCCTGCGTGCAAGGCAGGCGCTCTCCCAGCTGAGCTAAGGCCCCAAACAAATATTAATAGAAATGGCGCGCCCGAAAGGAGTCGAACCCATAACCTTCTGATCCGTAGTCAGACGCTCTATCCAATTGAGCTACGGGCGCATATTTTTGTAATGTCACTTATATTAGTGTGTTAAGGACAGCTATTTTGCTAGCGCAAAAAGCTTTGGATATTTTACTTCGTAAAAATCCTTGGTGCCGAGGACCGGAATCGAACCGGTACGGTAGTCACCTACCGCAGGATTTTAAGTCCTGTGCGTCTGCCAGTTCCGCCACCCCGGCAAAAGTAAGTTCTGGAGCGGAAGACGGGATTCGAACCCGCGACCCCAACCTTGGCAAGGTTGTATTCTACCACTGAACTACTTCCGCAAATGGAAAGTTATTAAGTTACAAAAAGAAGCATTGGTGCGGGTGAAGGGAGTCGAACCCCCACGCCTTGCGGCGCTAGATCCTAAGTCTAGTGCGTCTGCCAATTCCGCCACACCCGCATAATGGAAAGTTATTTTGCTAAAGCAAAAAACTTTGGTGAGCCATGAAGGACTCGAACCTTCGACCCTCTGATTAAAAGTCAGATGCTCTACCGACTGAGCTAATGGCTCGGTATAAAGTGGTGCCGGTGAGAGGACTTGAACCCCCAACCTACTGATTACAAGTCAGTTGCTCTACCAATTGAGCTACGCCGGCTTAAAAGGAGGACTATTTTTCACTTACGTGAAAAAAGTCTTGATGGAGGATGACGGGATCGAACCGCCGACCCCCTGCTTGTAAGGCAGGTGCTCTCCCAGCTGAGCTAATCCTCCGATATGGAATGTTTTTTCACTTCGTGAAAAAATTGGTGACCCCTACGGGATTCGAACCCGTGTTACCGCCGTGAAAGGGCGGTGTCTTAACCGCTTGACCAAGGGGCCATGATAAACCTAGCGACGTCCTACTCTCACAGAGGGAAACCCTCAACTACCATCGGCGCTGAAAAGCTTAACTTCCGTGTTCGGTATGGGAACGGGTGTGACCTTTTCGCTATCGCCACTAGATTATATGATTGAAGAAAAATCATTCCTTCAAAACTAGATAATGAATGAAGAAGAAAAAATACACAAGTATCACTTTGCGTAATCGAGCTCCGGCGGCTAGTCCCTCGGGGTCATAAGTCAAAGCCTTCCAGAGGTCAGGACCTCTTACAGTCTTCGTCTTATGCCTGTCGGGACTAACCAAGCCGCCTACGCATCTTTGGTTAAGTCCTCGATCGATTAGTA
>NZ_JBOCCY010000027.1:0-25742 GCF_050586445.1 Bacillus coreaensis | reverse complement strand
TTCGATGTTGACTTATCGTAGGGCGGAGAGCGAAGGACACTAGGCGCTAGGGCGCTGGAGCTAGACAATTCTCAAAGTCGAAAATATTATACTTTCTTATCTTTTAAATAAACAAAGCATCCCTTTTGGTAAAGGGATGCTTTGTTATCTAAGAAGGTTTGCACTTAGGCTCAGGAGATGTCTTTAGGCATATAAATTGTTGACTTAAACAAATCTCCATCCACCTGAATATCAAATCTTCCCTTTTGGATTTCAATTAAGCTTTTTGCAATCGACAGTCCTAATCCACTACCTTGACTTGATCGGGATTCATCACCTCTTGTAAAACGTTCCATTAATTCCTCGGCAGAGATATTTAACTCGTAAGCTGATATATTTTTGAAGGTGATGAGGATTTCTTTCCCTACATCCTCAATATCTATATACACTCTTGATCCTCTAAGTGCATATTTAAATATATTGGATAATAAGTTTTCTAGCGATCTCCATAATAGTTTTCCATCGGCTTTGATATATACTTTATTATCTGGATAGTTTAACTTAATATCTAATTCCATGGCTTCGATTTTCGAATTCACTTCTCCTAATCCCTGGGTTATTAATGATACAATATCTATTTGTTCAAAATGTACAGGGATGTTCCCGCTAGACGCTTTTGCTGCCTCGAATAAATCATTGGTTAATATTTTTAGTCTTTTCGATTTTTGATCTAATACTTCCGCATATTCTTCTATCTTTGATAAATCTTTTTCCTGTTTCAACAGATCTACATACGTAATAATCGACGTCAAAGGGGTTCGTATATCATGAGATACATTGGTAATGAGCTCTGTTTTTAACCTTTCACTCTTTAGTTCACTATCAACCGCTTTTTTCAACCCATCGGTGAGGCTATTAATATGACCAGCTAGTTTGGCAAACTCGCCTTTTCCCTCAACAGTGATTGAATGCTGTATATCTCCATCCTTTATTCTTTCTACCCCATCCTTTATTGCTTTAAATGACTTAACCTTCTTAAAGGCAAACCAAGCTGCAATCCCCAAGGTTACAGGAAACATGAAAAACGTTGCCGCAACCAATAAAGGATACCCAATCACAAGCAATACCGTTTTGATACCAACACTTCCACTTGCGTAGACATCTCCTACGAATGTAAAAAGCTTATAAAATATTGTATAGATTAGGCTATGCTTAAATATGGTTTTATTTTTAACATGCTTTACTAATGATAAAAAGAGGACAAATCCAACTGCTCCAAAGGAAAGGGTTAACGGAATGAGCATCACATCGATGTTCGTTACGTTGATTTCTTCGATCAGAGTAAACCATAGCCCTGAGAGAAGCATTAATACAACTAGATTAACATCCGTATATAGTTTATCCAATGCATGTAAGTGTACCTCATGAGTTTTAAACTTTTTTCTACCAATTACAAGTACTAAATAAGAAAAGAACACCATAAATCCTAGTAAAAAGGCTAGTAAGCCAAACAGGCTTTTTTGGGCAATTTCTTTGTTTTCTTCCCATTTTGTTATCTTAAGATCTAAAAAATCGTCATCAAAAGATACATAAATTACCTGACCTTCTGGATCGAGTTGTTGAATACTTTCTGTAATCCGGTAAAGATGTTCATTGTTTGTCACTTCTTTTGGATATATCTCTTGTTTATATCCCTCAAAAATCATATAGGATGGATGCGCTTGAAACTGTTGTTTTTCCTTTAACGTGGTGTTTGTGTATACATTTACACTATCACTAGCATAATACATGGGACCATCGAACTCTTCTAATCTTTGTAGGATGTAATGATAATCTCTTAAGTCATTCTGTATTAGCTCGTTCTTTGCCTCAGTGAGTTGAACGGCATATTCCTCCTTAAACCTTGCATAGTTAGCTTCTTCACTTTGTTCAGGATTGTAGCTTCTGGAATACGCTTGAAAATCTGAATATAATCTTTCTTCTTCACTCCTTATTTCCTCTTCAGTGATCGTTCCACCTTTGAGGATATGTTCCTCACTCTTATATTCTTCTATTAGGATTGATAGTTTACTGATTATCTCTTCACTTTCCTGCACATATGATAAGCTGTGAAAATAGTTCTCTTCAAAAACAGCGCTGAAATTACCACTATTTTCAATTTCTACAACCGAAACGTTCTTGATCACCCCGGTAAAAGAGATTAATACGATAATAAAAACTACTATTTTCGTTATGTTTAAGTGGCTAAATTTTTTCAACTTTATATCCAACTCCCCACACCACCTTTAAATATTTTGGCTCTTTGGTGTTGATCTCGATTTTCTCTCTAATTTTTCTTATATGAACGGTTACTGTATTTTCTGGACTAAAAGCTGTTTCATTCCATACCTTCTCATAGATTTCCTCTATGGAAAAAACCCTTCCAGCATTAGCCGTTAGAAGTTTTAAAATTTTGTATTGCACAGGTGTTAGATGTACCTCTTCTCCATCGACAGTGATCAATTTCCTTTCATCATCAATCATCAGACCACCTGTTTGATAGACATTACTCCTTGTTTCCAGGCTTCCAAAGGTTGTATATCTCCTCAACTGCGATTTCACCCTAGCGATTAACTCCAGAGGATTAAAAGGCTTGGTTATGTAATCATCCGCTCCAATATTTAATCCTAATATCTTGTCGTAGTCTTCAGATTTTGCTGAAAGCATGATCAATGGTATTTTATTTTCTTCTCTAATTTTCATCGTAGCTGTAATTCCATCCATCTTAGGCATCATAATATCCATGATAATCAGATGGATATCATGATTCTCAATCATTTCTATCGCTTCTACACCATTAAATGCTTTATAGACTAGATAGCCTTCATTTTCCAAATAGATTCCGATTGCATCTACAATCGATTGGTCATCATCACAAACCAATATGTTCATGAGCCTTCACTCCAATTTATAAGTTCAAACATATTATACCCCCTATGTGTTTTTCATCTAGACTAAGCATACCCTCAAAATATTAATAAACCCCTAATGCAAATCTTAAGATTTTCTTAGTGTTTAAAAAAAGCCAACTATGAAGTTGACTTTTGAATTTAGGTTTATTTAATTGGTAGATAGAGAAAGTATATTATCGGTTTTCTCGAATGTAATTCGCTACTATTAATCCGCTCTCTACTTGAATACGCACCAGTTTTTGAATCGGGATAAATGTGTAATCAAGTTCATTTTCTAACACGTTACAATATTCTTCTAATAACTTCTCACCTTTATTAAACGCTTCCTTCAGCTTATAAAGAGCTTGTTCATCCCTGTGTTCAAGTAGTTGGAGTCGTTCTATTTCATATTCACATGTTCGGACCGTTAAACCTAAATACAAACCATTATAAAATTTTGCCGCATAAAGGTTATCAAAAACCTCCGCCATTTTCGCCCATTTTTCAAACTCTGGATTGCTTTCGGCCCATTTGATTTTGGCTTCACTGCCTTCTCGAACATACTGAATGACTTCCTCCACAAGCTTTACAAAAGGATTTTCTTTTTGTATATAGGGGCGAATATCCTGCAGTAGTTGGTCTAAGCGAGCAAAATGAGCTTGAGATACTTCCACGCTCTTTAAGATGGCTTCTTTTCGTGTCATTTCACTTTCGCTCATATCCTCGATCCGAGAATCAAAGAAATAAGGTAGCTCCGTCAGAAGTGTGACACAATCGGCGTTTACGCTCCCAGCAAAGTCTGAACTAGACGTACCATTTTTAATATTCGGCTTCTCTCCAGTATACTTCTCTATGAAATCATACGCCTCACCAATGGTCATATTTTTAAATATCGCTGGAGAAAACTTCGTGATGAAAGGTTCCTCCGGCTCACCTAAATTTAAGGGAATGCCTTGTTTTATACTTGAATTACGCAACCCTTCATATAGCTCTGGATAGTCATGGGTGATGTACCAATAAGCACCCCCAAAACCTGCATTATGTAATGAGTACATAAACTCTGGTTGGGTTTCTTCTATTAACTTCATTAACGTTTTTGTTTCTGGAAGCGGGTTATGAAAATGCAGTTCTTTATAGTCAATTGGAAAGGTCCATTCCACCTGTTCATACCCGATCGGCCGGTAATAATTTTTCGTATAATTATATACTGTAAACGGTCCTTTAAACCAATTTTCATTTAGACGAACACCATCAGGGTCAATACATTTAATCATGTACCACGTAAACCCTAACCCTTCTCGTAATTCATTATTCTCAGCTAATGCCCGAGAAAAATATTCTAGTGTCATCGCTCCAATCGGTTCATTCGGGTGTGGACAGGCAAAGCACAAAGCATTCTTTGGTCCATCTCCAATTTTCATACATAAAATGGGATGCCCTTTTCGTGATTTTCCTGCTTCAAAAACGGTAACGATGCCTGGAAAATCACGAGCAAGCTTCCGACAGCTCTCATCCATTTCATCTACAGTCAGAAAAGCTTTGTAATCCGGTACATGATCAACAACAGATTGTAAATTCATAGTTACCTCTCAACATCTTTATTTGGTCCTGATTAGTAAATAAACAAAATAAGGTGCACTCAGTAATGAAACGATAATACCTACAGGAATTTCTGTTGGTGCTAATAGATTCTTTCCTATCGTATCAGACACCATTAACAGTAACGCCCCTATAAGTGCTGAGACAGGAATGATATATTGATGTAATGGACCCATGATTTTTCTAGCAATATGCGGAACAACCAATCCTAAAAAGGCAATTCCTCCACCCGCTGCAACGGAAGCACCGGCAAGCGCAACGGCAATAAGTAATAATAGCCGCCTCTCAGACTCTACATTTGTTCCTAATCCAGAGGCTACGTCATCTCCTAAATTTAATACATTTAAGGAGTGAGCTTTCTGAAGAGCGATAGGAATTAATAGTAAAATCCAAGGGAGTAAAGCAAACACAAAATGCCAGCTAGCATTCCATATATCGCCTGTCAGCCAAACCGTCGCTTGCCTGAAATCTTGGGGATCCATTTTCAATTGAAAAATGGTCAGAAAAGCGGCAAAACCTGCATTTACACCAATCCCGACTAAGACAAGCCGAATCGGATTGACACCTCTTTTCCATGCCAGTGCATAGATGATCAGTGCAGCGACAATTGCACCCATTAATGCAGCAACCGGCATAATAAAAATAGTGAAAGAGCTCGTAACATCGAGTTGCCCCTTGAAAAAGTAAATAAATAAAACGACGGCAAGACCTGCTCCTGTGTTAATCCCTAAAATTCCAGGATCAGCCAGTTCATTTTGAGTAATTCCCTGTAAGATGACACCAGAAATAGCTAATCCTGCTCCAATTAATAAAGCCAACAAAATGCCTGGTAATCGAAAATCAAACAGAACAAGCTCCTGCCGAGCCGTACCATTATGAAATAATGTTTTTATGACATCTGCTGGGGCAATTTGAATGACACCTGTGCTTAAACTAACAAAAAGCATAAGTAGAATCGTTATGATTAATAGAACAATGATACCAATCAGCTTTTTCTTCTTTTTTGCTTCAAACGCATTCATCATTTTCCACCTCCACTACCTCGAGCTAAATAAAGGAAGAAGGGAACTCCAATAAGTGAGGTAATGGCCCCCACTGGTGTTTCAAAAGGAGCATTCACTAGTCTTGAGACCACGTCTGCTAATACAAGTAACAACGCCCCAAAAAGAATAGATGATGGAATAATCCACCTGTAATCCGTTCCAATAATGAATCTCGTAATATGAGGAACAATAAGTCCAACAAACCCTACTGCTCCAGCTACAGATACGGCTGCACCTGTAAGAATGAGAATGGACAGAATTCCAAATAATTTGATCATCATATTATTTTGTCCTAAACCTGTTGCCATGTCTTCTCCTAAGCTGAGCACGGTAATCGATTTAGAGATCGATATTGCTATAAATAAACCGATGGCTCCTGAAATGAACAAAATGGTGACGGAGGCCCAACTTGTCCCATCTAGTCCACCGGCAAGCCAAAATCCCATTTGTTTTTCCAAATTAAAATGTAAGGAAAGAATGGAAGAGATAGAACGTAACATCGTGCCGATTGCTACACCCGCTAAGGCAAGTTTTACAGGCGTTAATCCACTAGGTGAAAAGGACCCAACCATAAAAACAAGTCCTACAGCTAAACCAGCACCGATAAAGGACGAACTGATTAACCCCATTGTCGAAACGGTAGGGAAAAATGCTAGCAACAGGACAAGGGCAAAAGCCGCTCCATCCGTAACCCCCATAATCGAAGGGGATGCCAATGGATTGCGTGTCATTCCTTGCATGACCGCCCCAGAAACAGCTAAAAAAGCACCTACTAATGCCGCTGAAAAGGCACGAGGCAAACGTAATTCTTGAATCACCTGATGAGTGGTTATTTCTGGGTTAAAATGAAACACTGCCTGCCATACCGTTCCTAGAGCAATATTGGTTGATCCATAGGAAACTGATAAGCCAATTGAAACAATTAATAAAAGGATGGTTATAATATTGATGATAAGTTTGGATGTGTTCGAATGATGAATAAATTGGCGCATGGATCTCCCCTGTTTTCTGCTGAATTCTTGAAGTTGTCAAAAAAAAACACAATATCGAATTGACTCAGTAATTGAAAGTGATTATCATTAACGAAGAAATTATACCATAAAGGAGAATTTGATTTTGAAAACTAATATGAAATTTCGTCGTATTTTTACTATTATGATGGTTGGTTTATTATTTATTATGTCAGCTTGTGGAAATGATAATTCCACTTCTGAATCTGAGACAGAAACTGAAACAAACAATTCCGAGATCACATTAGATTCTGCCATGGGTGAAGTAACCATCCCAGCGAATGCTGAAAAAATCCTTGCTCCTTATCATGAAGATGCTTTACTTGCTCTAGGTGTTACTCCTGTTGCTAAGTGGGCTATTGGACAATCTGTTCAGGAATATTTAGAGTCTGACTTAAAAGATGTCCCTACAATAGAATGGAATCTTCCAGTTGAACAAGTGCTGAATCATGCACCAGAATTGATTATTTTAGAAAATAATATGGAAAGCTATGAAGGTACTTATGAAGATTATAACAAAATTGCTCCAACATATTTAATGACAGAAGAAACAGTTAAAGATTGGAGAAAGCAAATTGAGACCTTCGGGAAGATCCTCGGCAAAGAAGAGGAAGCGAAAAAAATTTTAAGTGAGTACGAAGACACCGTTTCATCTGCTCGGGATCAATTATCAGAAGCGATCGGTGAAGAAACAGTAGCTGTTATCTGGGCAGCTGGAAATCAATTCTTCCTATTCGAACAAAACCGTCATAGCGCAGAGGTGCTTTACTCGGAATTAGGAATCAAGCAACCAACATTGATTCAGGAACTAGGGCCAGCAGATGCTGCATCATGGAATCCAATCTCCGTTGAAAAGCTATCTGAACTCGATGCCGACCATGTCTTTTTATTAGCTCTTGAAGGCGAACAAGGAATCGAGACATTGGAAAAAAGCTCAGTATGGCAAAGTACACCTGCTGCTAAAAATGGAAACATCCATCTCATCAATGATCCAAGTAATTGGACAAATAAAGGATTGCTTGCATCTCAACAAACCATTGAAGATATTTTAAGTGCGTTAGTAAAATAACCTTTTCAAAAAAATGCTGTCTCCTCATGAGAACAGCATTTTTTTACAAGGCTCTTTTCTAAAACATTGTTGCTATAAACACACTTTCTCGACAATAAACTTTATGTTTCTACAGCCAATCAGAATTTTATCATCTTTAGAAAAGAGCTACTCTCCAAATAGACCAATAAACCCAGCGTTATGCGGGGAAAAATCCGGCTTCTGGGATTTTTCCAAAACAACAAACTTTACGAAACCAGCCTTTTTACAAATATTTGGATATGAATTGTGTCTATTTTCCGACTGATAATAGTTATCATTGACTGCATAGTGGAAACCAAATAAAATGAAAGTAACATTTTACGTTTTACTTTAGGGGAGAGATATCAATGCACTCATTATCCGCAAAGAATTTAACACTAGGTTATGGGGATACTATCATCATTGATAATTTAGATATCACAATTCCTAAAGGGGAAATCACTGTTTTTATTGGAGGCAACGGTTGTGGGAAGTCCACCCTTCTTCGGTCTTTAGCTCGGTTACTAAAGCCTAAGAGTGGCAATATCCTGCTTAACGGTGAAGAAATCTCCAAAATGAAAACAAAAGAGATTGCAAAAAAGCTAGCAATACTACCACAAAGCCCTGTTTCACCTGAAGGCTTAACTGTATATGAACTAGTCAAACAAGGCAGACACCCGTACCGTTCCCTTATCAAGCAATGGTCTAAAGAAGACGAAGACGCTGTTCAACGTGCGCTTGAAGCAACCAACATGCTTCACTTAAAAGACCGCGCTGTTGATTCGTTGTCAGGTGGTCAACGCCAACGAGCATGGATCTCTTTAACCTTAGCACAGGAAACAGATATCATCTTATTAGATGAACCTACAACCTATTTAGATATGACACACCAGATCGAAATCCTTGATCTATTATTTGACCTAAACGAGCAAAAAGGCCATACCATTGTCATGGTTTTACACGATTTAAATCTTGCTAGTCGTTATGCCCATCATATCGTTGCCGTAAAAGACAAAAAAGTATATGCCCAAGGAAAACCTGAGGACATCATTACGTGCCAATTGGTCAGCGAAGTGTTCCAAATGAATTGCAGCATTTCTTGTGATCCTATTTTTGGTACTCCGGTTTGTGTGCCACACGGAAAAGGGCGATCGGTTTTGTCGAATTAGGATAGAATGAATAACACATTGAAGCCGACTCAAGTTAATTGGGTTGGCTTTTTATTTTGTCTCCATTAGTCAAAAAATATATAAGATTAATGGTGAATAAAGTGAGGGACCTGGTTTTGAAAACAACCATTTTGAAAAGGGCAAGAAAAAGAAGCTGATATTTATTTTTACAGCTTCTCATGAGTGAACTATTTTTATAGATACCGCAATTTATATTCTCAGAAATCATCTTTCCAATGACCTTGTGAAATTACGACGTTTTAGACTGCGAAAAGAATCTTCTAGCATCCCCGTGCCTAAAATAACTCCAAATACGATTAGTATAAAACCAATTAACTGCTCAAGCACAATCTTTTCTCCTAAGAACAGAGCTGAGCCAAGCAATGAGAAGAACGGGGTAAGATTGATAAAAATAGCTGTAGAGCCTGCACCTAATTGTTGGATCGCATAATTATAAAGCATGTGGCCAAGTCCTGTGGCAAAAACAGCTGAAGCTAGTAAAACTATCCAAACGTACACTGGCTGTTGGAATTGGCTTATCTCAACTGGTTCTATCCAAAAACTAAATCCAAACATCATCAAAGACCCTACTATTAGCATGATTCCCGTCATTTGCCGTGAATCCAGATTGGCAGTTAATTTTTTTATCAAAATAAAACTAATCGCTTGCGTGATTACCGCTCCAAAGATATATAGATCACCTAATGAAAACCCAGAAACAGGTCCATTTCCTTTTAAAATAATAAAATAAACACCACTTAGAGCCGCTAAAATACCGAGAGTCTTGGCCACTGTTAAGACCTCTTTTAGAAAAATCATGGCAAAAATGGAAGTGAAAAGTGGGACTAAACCTAGAATAAGACCCGTATTTGAACCGGTCGTTAGAGTTAATCCAAGTGCTAAGAAAAGATGATGACCAAACACTCCAAATAAGGCAGCAACGAAGATTCCAAGTATATTTTTTCGAGATATCTTCTCAAACCTCTTGGATAAAATAAGGACAACTAATACCACCAACCCCGCCAAAAACACACGAACACCTTGAATAAAAACTGGTGGAAAATACGTCACTAAAATTTTAATGGCCGACACATTGAATCCCCATATCACCATTAATAAAAATAATAAGATATACAGTAAACCTCTAGACAAAACCTAGCCCTTCCTTCTGTTCCTTGTCCTTACATATGAACAATCTTTTCTATCAAGATTACTAGATAGTTAGATAGTCTGTAAATGAGTTATGTTACATCTGTGATAAAAATAAGAACAATTCCCTGTGAGTTTTCTTATGGGTGGGTTTTTAAAAAGAAATTTCATATGAGTAATAGGAACCAAAAGAGGAAGTAATTGTAGAGGGAAAGTAGAGGAACTGAAAAATTCACCATTCCGTTTAAACCATTAGCCAAAATACACTCTAACGCTGCCTTCTTTCTGTACTGTTGCTAAACAGTTTAGTATAAAATCCAAGATTTGCCTTTGATCCCAAGTTTGGGCATCACTCTTTGAAAGAGAATCGCCATTATTGTATAGTTAGAAGAAATTGCTTATGCTCGTTTTAGTATGGGGAATTATAATGCTATTAATGTGAGGTTGACTATATAATAATTTTATCATTCAATCTTGTCAACGATTAATAATTAGAATAAATTTAAGTGACAATACCAATTTTTATTCGTCCTAGTATTTTAGTTCAATAACCTCACTTAATTAAGAAAGGGCAGACTTCAATTTAGCCCAAAAATCGAATTACATTTTGCAAATAAAATAAATTCAAGATAGAAAAACTAGTCTAAATCTAGTAAGATATCCACATGTGACATTAGATAAGGGGTTAAAAAATGAGCGTATTAAATGTACAAAATTTAAGTCATGGTTTCGGTGATCGTGCCATTTTTAATGATGTGTCTTTTCGACTATTAAAAGGCGAACATGTTGGCCTCGTTGGGGCTAATGGTGAGGGTAAGTCTACTTTCATGAATATTGTTACTGGGAAGTTGCAACCCGACGAAGGGAAAGTAGAGTGGTCTCGAAAAGTTCGTGTTGGTTATTTAGACCAGCATGCTGTACTTCAAAAAGGTACTACGATGCGTGACGCTTTGAGTACTGCTTTTCAATATCTTTTTGATGCTGAAGCAGAGATCAATGAACTTTATGCAAAAATGGGTGACGAAGGTGCAGATATCGATGCATTACTTGCAGAAGTTGGAGAGCTACAAGAAACTTTAGATAGTAATGATTTCTATCAAATTAACTCAAAAGTTGAGGAAGTGGCTCGTGGTCTAGGATTAGACGATGTTGGACTTGATCGAGATGTAAATGATCTTAGCGGTGGGCAACGTACAAAAGTTTTGCTAGCTAAGCTTTTGTTAGAAAAACCTGAAATCCTATTACTAGACGAGCCTACGAACTATTTGGATGAACAGCATATTGAATGGTTGAAGCGCTATTTACAGGAATATGAGAATGCATTTATCTTGATTTCACATGATATTCCATTCTTAAACAATGTTGTTAACTTGATCTACCACATGGAAAACCAAGAGTTGAATCGCTATGTTGGGGACTATGATAACTTCTTAAAAATATATGAAATGAAGAAGCAACAGCTAGAGTCTGCTTATAAGCGTCAACAACAAGAAATTGCTGATTTAAAAGATTTCGTTGCTCGTAACAAGGCCAGTGTTGCAACTCGTAATATGGCGATGTCTCGTCAAAAGAAGCTCGACAAAATGGAAGTTATTGAATTGGGGAAAGAAAGGCCGAAACCAGAGTTTCACTTTAAAGAAGCTCGTGCAGCTAGTCGTTGGATTTTCGAGACTGAAGATCTTGTTATAGGTTACAATGAACCACTTTCCCGCCCTCTAAATTTGAAAATGGAACGCGGACAAAAAATTGCATTCGTTGGTGCAAATGGTATCGGGAAATCTACTCTTTTAAAAAGTATTCTTGGATTGATTAATCCGCTGGAGGGTAAAGTGGAACGTGGTGAGTATCAGCACATCGGGTACTTCGAGCAGGAAGTGAAACAGTCCAACTACAACACTTGTATTGAAGAGATTTGGAGCGAGTTCCCAAGTATGAATCAGGCTGAAGTCCGTGCTGCTCTTGCAAAATGTGGATTAACGACGAAACATATTGAAAGTAAAGTCGAAGTCCTTTCCGGTGGCGAAAAAGCCAAAGTTAGATTGTGTAAAATTCTAAACACAGAAACGAATTTATTAATTCTAGACGAACCTACCAATCACTTAGATGTGGATGCAAAGGAAGAATTGAAGCGTGCCTTAAAGGCATATCGCGGAAGTATCTTGATGGTATCACACGAACCTGATTTCTATCGTGAAATTGCTACTGATATTTGGAATTGTGAGGATTGGACTACGAAAGTGTTTTAAATAAAGATTAAGGGGTACCTCAGAAAAATTTTACTGGGGTACCCTTTTCTATCTAATTCAATATTAGGTTAGCAACACCTTCAACGTGGCTTGAATAGTGATCGCAGATAGATTGATGTAGTGGTGTTTATCCTATATAAGTGCATTTATTCAATATTATTTAATATGCTTTTTATTTTCTTCGTTACTTCTAAGAAAAAAGAATTCATCTCATATCCATTTTTAAAAGACGCATGGCCACTTAACGGAAACGGCAACAAAAATATAGATAAATCTTTATCTCTTTCTCTAAATTTTTTATTACCTATTACCGCTCGGACATTAACTCCTTCTATATTAAATTCTTTAAAGTCTGAATCTGAAAGATCTAATATTTCCTTAATAAATTTTTGTTTTGTATCAATATTTCCTAACCCTATTAAAACTTTTGCATTAGAATATATAACTGCATTTTTAAGAATATTATTTCTGGTAATTACGTCTTCACTATAGTTACTAAACTGATCTTCATAATCCTTTCTTGATGAAGTTAAGTTAAAGGCTTTTAAATAACTTTTCCTATCGATGCTCTTAGAGTACTCATCACCCCACCAATTCTCATTTGGTCTTGGTAATGGCCTCCAGTCCATTAGAAATGTTTGAATTCCGGTTTTTTTGGGTTGAAATAATCCGTCTCTAATATATTTTAATATTTCTTTCTTAGCTTCATGATTTTCATTAATAGGTTCAAACCAGTAACTAATGTCATTTTTATTATCTTCGATTGCTAAACAGATTCTTGAACAATATTGGAGAAATCCACCTTTAGTAAACCCTTTTTTCGGTAACTCATGTTTATTTTCTTCCATTATTCTGAATACCCTATTTTCTCCCTCTATAGCAGAGGGATTCCAAAACCCCTTCTTATAATCTCCTTCTGGGTCAATAGTATATGAGTAGAAATTCTCTCCATCTTTTTTGCCGAAATATTTCTCTCGTGCTTCAACATTAGCATAAACTGGATTGCCTCCTACTCCCTCTTCATTTCCAAATACAATTATTTTTGCATTCGGAAGGTCTCCAGAACCGATATAATGTAATAATTTTTCATACTGTTC
The DNA here is from genome assembly GCF_050586445.1 of Bacillus coreaensis. NCBI lineage: Bacteria > Bacillati > Bacillota > Bacilli > Caryophanales > Bacillaceae > Bacillus > Bacillus coreaensis. Next base: position 12,451 of record NZ_JBOCCY010000027.1, on the reverse strand, counting down.
CTTATTAATCTTCCAGTCTTTCATTATAGTTCCCCCTTCTAGTCCATTCTGTTTTTGTATGGTAAAAAATTTAGTAATAAAAAAAATTAAAAATTAATTTCATATCATTAAATATGACATTTATCTTCATTATTACTAATTACAAAAGTACTTTCGACTTACTAGTAATTTAATCATCCTAATTAGTTTAATTCCCTACTCTTCCACTTTCTTTTAATCTTTTCAAATTCAAAATTTTTCACCTTATCATTATAAATAGACTCTAAAATAACCCCTTCCCCTTTCTCATCACTATAATGAGCATTTATTACTGTAAACGGTTCTCCATTATAGTAAACGATTGAGCCTTCCTTAATTACTCCCTCGATATCGTCTGCATTTACGATTATTTTGTTAGTCAAATGGATTTAACCTCCCTGATAAATGATAATTACTATTTATAAACCTGAATCATTGACTGAATTGTTGTTATTACTTTTTCTCTAAAATCTCTTGGCCCTACTACCTCTACATCAGCTTTTTGAGATAAAATCCAAAAAAGAATTCCATCCGTTCCTCGTACAATAACTTCTAACGTTTCCCAGTCTTCATTCACTTTAATAGATTTTGCAAAAGGAAATTTTCTAATGAGGTATTCTCTTAAATATGGACGGATTTTTAACGTCACTATTTCCTTTTTACCGGTGAACATATTATATGATTCATTGATATATTCACCTGGTTGGAATCTTGTATGCTCATTTTCTTTGTATCGTTCATTTAAGGATGTAAGATTATGTATTCGATCCAAGCGAAAGTTTACTGGGTTTTGTTTATCACTTTCTAATTCTTCACCGACAAGGTAATACATGCTATCATGTACAATGATCGTAAATGGCTTGATCATTCGTACCTTTGCTGATCCGTCAGGTTTAGCATACGTAAATGTTAGTAATCTCTTTTGTGTAATTGCACGGAATATTTTTTCTATATCCTGAATTAATTCTTTGGAAACAAACTCCTTGTAATAAAAATCGAAGCTATTGAAAAATGAACGTAATCGTTTTTGTTCTTCTCCTGAAAATTGTTTGATTATTTTAGTTTGAAGTGTTTTGACTTCTGTAGAGTTTAGACTTTTACTGTGATAAATCATCAAGAGTATCATCAAGGCTTCAGCAACCGTTAATCTTTCTGATTCCTTAATTTTATATGTATCATTAAACTCCACTTTATAATCTCTTAGTATATTCCGCAAAGTATAAATGTCTTTTTTAATCGTTTCCTTATGTACCCCATACACCATCGTCTCGTGATCGATTGATATTTCCTCGCCTTTTATAAGCCTTTGGCAAATGTGTACGATTCTTTCTTGTGAATTATAATGGGTGAACTCTCCCTTTTGGGAATTTTGTAAATCTTTAATAAAGTTGGACTGACCTTCGAGGATTTCCAAATCATGAAAATCTAGTATTTTTGCCTTTAATATTTTTAGAACTCTCGAAAATCTATCCACTTTTGGAGTAGGTTCTATTCTTTCCTCATTCCATTGAATTTCCGACCAATATCGAAAGCTTTTCCCATATTTTTCTCTATAAACAGAAATATGTTTACTAATTTTCCCTTTAAGAAGTATCACTCTTTCTATCTTTAATCACTCCTTCCAAGCAATAGGAAAATAGAACTAAAATATCCTTTACTTACAATATCGACATTTCTATTCATTTTTTAAGAAAAATATGGGTACAAGAAATAGTCATCTATTTTTTTTTTCAAAGAACAGGACTTCATATATTCTTTACTTTACACTTTACAACAGTCCATTGTATTGCTGGAGAATAATAAAATATGAAAATAATATTGTTTTGTTTTGGAGGGATGATATTGAATGAAATTCATACTGTTTCATCTGCGCAAATTATAGAAACATTATATGAAAATGGCACTTATCCACGACTAAAGCAGGTAAACAAGCACATCGATTTAATAAAAGAGCAGTTAAAAACAAGATTGAAAACAACAGAAAATAAGCGGCTCGAATTTTTCGGAAAGAAGGTCATCGCCAAATAGCGTAAAAGAGAAATGTATCATATTGAGCAGGAAGAACTGAATGAGTTTTTACATGATCGCGGACTGCTTATTCCATGCGTCTACATTTCTAATAAAGGGACTCCTACTGAATTACTAGATACTCTTAAACCTTTCATCTCGGATAAGAAAATACATATTACCATTCATCCAAATAATAATGGCCGTATTTTATTGCCAAAAGGTCCTATTAATCAAGATATAAACAATGACCGCTTAGCTCAGTCTTTTTATGAATTAATGAAAGAGAAGGATGAATATCAAAAAATTTATGATTCATCCAGAAAATTGATGGAGCAATGTACAGACCTACAACAGAAAAAGTATGTAAAACACAAATATGGGTCTATAAAACTTACAGAAAGTATTAATGCATATAACATTAATGGAATTGTTGAGAATTTTGGAATAAATGATTTAATGAAGTACGGAAGAGTAAAATGGGATATGGTTGAATACTTTATGAGGAAACAAATCATTAATAAATCAGCCATTATGCGATTTAAAAAGATGGTTGATATTCGCCTAGATTTTATTTTAACAACCAAAGAAGATGAGGAAAACCAATGGAAGTATTTCCTAAAAAAAGAATTGAATTTTTATAGTATACATTTCTATTGAAGGAAGAATTTTTTATGAATACATATGGATTTATCATTCGATTAAATAGAGAGTTGTATGAATATAAAGAAGCTACTGGACGAAATATAGTCAACGCATATAAAAAGGTCATTTTACAGTGTATTTATGAGTATAAGCTGCTCATTCAGTTTAATAATCTACCAACCATACATTTTCATATGGATCGTAACAACCATTTCAAATTAATAAAATCTTCTTCTTTTTGCAAATATCCAATCGAGCCGTTAGTTTGCAGTATTGGTGAGACTTCAACCGCAAGATTTGCTGTCTTTGATTTTATGGAGTTTGTTGGTTATTCCTTTGAACAACTTTTAGACTTAAAAATACTTGGAGAAAATGAATTGATTTTATATATGAATGATGGTACGAATTGGTGTTTAACATTTGATCAATTTGCCGGGGCAATAAATATGGCCCGAATTTGAGTTCTATTCCTATTAAAAATTTCCGGACTTTCCACTTTTTTGAAAGACTAAAGAGGCTATTTTCGTATAGCCTCTTCTTTTCGTTCTTTATTCTTTTTCTTTCATCCAACCGAAAGCACAGTCACTGCATTTCCCACCTTGCCCTGCATAACAAAAATGACAAATACGATAACCACATGTATCACAAACATACCAGAGCCATTCTCTAGGTAATTCATTTCTGCACTTTTGACATGGAATTACTGACATTAAATCACTCCCTTTTAGAAAAATGATAATATAATGAAGATATTTTCTTTATTTTTCTTAGTTCTTAAATACGATTTATGCTTGCATTTCTTTTTCCCACTCTAGCTCCTTTTTTTGTTCTTCAGTAAATTCAGGTTCTATCCCATTAAAGATAAGGTCCATATGCTCAATCATAATAGTAAGCCACTTCACTTCATGTTCGATAATCATTTTAGGAGCTCCCAAATCAAATAATCTTTTAGCCCGCAAGATCCGATTTTCAACCTTACGCCAAGCTAGCGTTTTGGTATCATCCATTTTTCCAATATCTATTAAATCCTTCAATAAATCCAGATATTGCTTAATTGCTTCGATTTCTTTCATTTTTTTCTCATATGAAGCATCTGTCTCAACTAGCATCTTTAATTCAGTACCATGGGTTTTCAATTTTAATAAATCATTTTTTTGTTTAATGTTCATCCAATCTCTCCTTCAAAAGAAAATTTAAAAAACTTATACTCTATCATAAAAAATCACAACAGTATCATGTACTGTTGTGATAAATTTGTAGTCGTTTTAAAAAATGATACTATTCCTGTACAATAAAAGGATATATATCTTAATTTCCACCCTATTCTAGTTTGTAATTGATTTGTTATAAGTGAGAAATGTTTAAATTTGAATAACGCATTCAATACTATCCTCGCGGCCGCCTCACAATGGCTTGACAAGTGATCGCAGATATTACGGTATAGTTGATTTTATCTAAAGAATTATTATTTGATTAATTTACTTATGGCACGCTTTACCGTAATACGTCTAAATGAGGTTTTAATTAATCCTCATAACTTCCTACGCACCTATGGTTTTCCGCAATCTAGTAATCAGCTAAAATTGGTTTTTAGAATCGGTCCAAATTTTATTGTATCGGTCCATTATTGTTCCAGAATCGGTCCAAACTAGTGGTATTAATCCACTTATTGGTCCATATTATTTCAATTTATAATAACTTGCTCTTGCTCTTCCTTCCAAAACAATAATTTCCTCATCCCTTAAACGCTGTAAAATACGCTTACTACTTGTAGATGAAAATCCACATAATCTTTCCAGGTCGGAGCGAGTAATCACCTGAGGTCAAGACTGATTAAGATTGACTTGACCTTTTTTTTATCCGAACAGAAGTCAGGTAATAAAATATAGATCTACTTCCACTTTTCCGTAACAGTTCCGTCAGCTGCAACCTGAATTTCCCAAAAGGTCTGACTGGCTGCATGCTGGGCAGTAAAAGTGATTTTATATTCTTGTACTTTCTCATCCTTCGTCCAAATCACCTCGACTCTTCCATCGATCTCATCAAATGTTGATTCATATTCAAAGATGGAATCTCCAGACGATGGATTGCCTAACAAACGAATGACATCGGTTTTATCCATTCCAATGGAAACATTTTGTACGATGGAGCTTGCCCCTGTATAAGCAGAAAAATCATAGGAATCGAGATCCACTTCTTCCTCACTGATTTCCGCATCTGACAATTCTTGATTTTTTTCTAATTCAAAATAGGAAACGGTTGAGCTATAATCAAACGATTCAATTTCAAGATCATCATTTACTTTATGGTCGCCATCCGCTCCAAATGTAATCCGATAATCGCCAATCATATACTCAATGTAACCTTCCCAATCCCTTTCATTAAACTGATAAGAAGCAGGTTCTCCTAAAGCATCGATTACGTCTGATATTGTTTTATTGTAATTTGTCAGCCATACTAAAATGTTAGAAATCTCTTCTTTTTCCTCTCCTGTTGCCAAAAAGTAATCTCCATATCTTATATATATTCCTTCATCCCATCCCTCTTCATGCGGATTCCCCCAAAGCCTTACCAGCTCATCGTAACTCATTCCAATATGGATATCTTCTCCATATAGTTTCCCCTGTGAAGCTTCATTTAAAAATGTTTCACCAATATTTAAGATCGTATTAAAATCAAACGAATAAGGATCGTTACTACTTGATAGAGGATCTTCCTCTTGATCTTCTTGGGTGGCAGATGCTATTGGGACGTCATGTATTTCGGTTCTATTTTCAAGTAATTCAGCAACATCCATCCGATAAAAAATGGCCGCCAACACCAAAATATTTATTCCTAGTCCTATAAAGGACATCACCCTATATCTTCGCCCGACGATTCCGCATATACAGCCAAGAATCACACTAATCCCTGTTGCTCCTAGAATTACTAGGCCTGTAGAGATATTATTAATTTGATTTATGACATAAAGGAAAAAAAGAGACAGTATTCCACATAAGATAGATATAATGGCCGCTGCCCTTCCCTTTTTTCGAGTTGGAACACGATGTTCATCTGTTAATGCATAGCCGGCTGATCCCTCGTTAGTTTCGATACCATCGTTTTTCCCCTTTTTAAAGTCCATTCCACAATTTCCACAAAACAATTGCGCAGTCAGTCGTTCTATTCCACATTCGGAGCAAAATTTAGCGTCCAATTTGATATCCTCTCTTTTCTATTCATTAATAAAATGGATTAGGAAACAAAAAAAGATTCCTACCCTTGTCACATGGAGAAGAATCTTTTTTTGTTTGACTAGGACATCCTCCCAAACGCTGCCAAAACTGCTAATATATTTAATCCTAATCCAATAAAACTAAGCACTTTAAATTTCCTTCCGATGATTGCAGAAATAATCCCTATTAAACAGCAAACAACTAGTACAGCTAAAAGGATTAATGCTTCCTCGACATAATAAACGGTCTCTATTGCATCTAGTAAAAACATACATAAAATACCAAATAAAACGGATATGATCGCAGATACTCTACCTTTTTTCTTTGGCTTTACGACTTTTTTCTCTTCCATTATTACAGATGCTGCTACTTCATTTGCGCTAGATACCGAGTTTGCCAATTTTCCGAACTCAAATCCACAACCACTACAAAAACGGTTGTTGGGCAGACGCTCTGTTCCGCATTCAGAACAATATTTTATATCCATAAAAGTAAACTCCCCTTAGATACTATTATCTTTTTGCATATATTTCTTTTATCAAGATTTCATCTAGGACATCAATTCTTCCATCCCCGTTGATATCCATATTCATTTCAGGTCCGAACAATTGCTTCTCAAACTTATCAATGACCGTATTTCCATTAAGATCTGCCTGAAATTTGTCCATATACCCATCCGTATTAAAATCCAATTTTTGAAATTGATCGAGCATATTGTCATTGTTTAAATCATTCATATCTGGCGAAAGTCCATTTTGCAGTTTTAATAGCTTAATATCATCGCCGTCAATCACGCCGTCCTTATTAATGTCCAATTCAATAGATGTAAATGGGTCAAAATCAAATGCCATCGTGTTTCTCTCCTTTTTATCGTCTATGTATTTAAGAATTCTTTCACTCTTTTTGTGGTATTCGAAAATTTTTGGCCTTGCTCTTTAATCGTAAACGTTAGAGCTTTTTCTAATTTGTCACCACTATCATAGGTGAATTGAAATGTATAGTTTGTACAAACAATATTATCAATATTTAGATCTTTCATTCTCCTCTCTTGCAATAATTGCTTGATCAGTTCCAAAGAAGGGCCAAATCCCAGCTTTCTAGAAACATTCAAAGACCGGAATTGCAGGTCCTCCTTCCCTAATTGTTGGTAGGCCTGGGCAAGATAGAAAAGATATTCCGCAACCTTTACATGATCAGATTCCAATTCACAGGCTAATGATAAGTAATGTACCGATTTTTCAAGGTAGATCCGACTTTGATTTTGATCGATTTCATTAATGCCCCTATAGAATTGCGATTTTCCAATCACCACCAAATCAATACTGCTATGGGTTTCTTCCTTTATATTTTTCATGGCTAACGCGAGGGCCGTGTCCAGACATTTCTGCGGATCGAACTTTTGAAACTCGTCATCTACTGAATTTAACCCCGCTGATACCCCTTGGGAAATAGCAAATCCAACGGGATTAAAAACCAACCTGGCCACATTCACACCAGACTTAACTTTCTTATAGGTTATAAAAGCCTCATAATAAAATATATAGTTTATAGGATTATATGGATTGTCCTTCATTTGTTCTTGTAATGTATCTAGCCCCGATGCACCTAAAATGGCATCACCTACAGCCGTGATAATCGGCAAGGAAGAAACTTCTTTTTTCACCCTTCTGGAAAGCCCGCCAATGTTTGTGATTTTTTCATTGTGATCTTTGCTATGTATGACATGTTTAATAATTTTTACTTCTTCATTCCGTTTAATGACAAAGCATTTTGTCATTTTGTCATGTAAGCCTTGTTTATTTTCCGTCCACCCTGCCATTGGAAAACCAATAATCGTAATAGAAGAAATATATCTGGCAAAAAATCGTCCAAATGCTTTTCCTGCAGTAATTCGATTCCCTTGGTCATCCGTAACGATAATTCCACACATCTTTTTGCCCAGCGTACCTTGGAGTGGTGAGCTTTCCAATCCGACATAATAGAGCAATCCTCCAAGGAACGTGAATATACCAAAGCTTTGATTGTTTAAAACGAGCAGGATGCTTGGAACACCGATCAAAATGCAATCAAATACATAAGCCCAAAACCTTAACCAAAAACCTGCGTGTGGATATATTTTTTCTATCCTTATTTGTTGGACAGATTTATTCCTTTCAGAGGATTTCAATAAAATTTTCTGACCGCAGTATGGACAAAACTTAGATTCATTTATTACTTTTGACCCGCAATTTGTACAAAACATATTAATCTCCTTTTATAACAAGAAAAAAGACTAAACGATACCGATTAGTCTTTCATCAAAAATCGGTAACTGGCTGGCATAATCTTTGATGTTAGCCCCTATAGCTTTGCGTCTCCATTTTTCAATGAATTTGCCTTTTCTAAACTATTAAGTTAGTAAAAAATGTAATCCAGACTAATAAAAAAGACCTATATCTAATATTATTATATGAGCAAATATTCCTAAATTCAATATATACTCCATAAATTTACAATATAATAGTATAAACTTTTCCCATTACAGGCATAAAATACTCATTACTCGCGTAGTTAGAATTTGAACGAAGAGTGTCAGCCGCTCCCCAGAGTCCCTTTTCTATAGCTTCTATATTTTCTAATGGTGACATTAATAATCTCCTTTGATAACTGATATAATTCATATTACCATATTATTAAAAAAGAGAATTTTATTAGAAATAACTACTATAATATTATCAAATTTTTATCATTTAGGATTATGGTAATACTTTCATTGTATATAAAAAACACTGTACCTCTTTACAGATACAGTGTACACTCTCAAAAATTTCGCCGTAACTTATGATACGGTTCACCACTATTAATCCTAAACTGTTTTTATCATTTTATCCGCACTCAAAAAATCCAAAAAAACAGAAACCTTATCTGGCTTCTGCATTTTCTTTTAAAACTATCCGAGCAACACACTCCACGTGTGTGGAGTGCGTAAACATAGATCCCTATCCTCTATATCTAATAGCTAACCCTTTCAAGAAATTACGAGCATAACGATCTCCACAGAACTTATAGTTTTTATGACCAACTTTTCTTAATAAGGCACTTATTTCTCCTTTGGTAACATGGACTCCTGCATCTTCTAGAATTTGAAGCATATCCTCACTTGTTAATGACAAAGCGATTTTCAGCTTTTTTAGTAGGAGATTATTCGAGCTTTCCTTTAGAGATGGAGCCTGTCTTTCAGGTTGACCTGGTTTTGGATCTTGCTTTCCTCTTTTAAAAATAATAAAGCCGTTTAAAAAGGCATCGAACATCTGATCATCACAGATGATCACATCCTCATTTTCCTCTTCTTCTTCATTTATTTTCGTGAGGATCTTTAATACCTCATCTTTAGTTACCTCAACTCCACCAAGTTTAAAGATTTCTACCATGTCTACATTTTTAATATCTAAAGCGTATCTTAATCTGATTAATATATCGTTATTATTCATTGATTTATCCCCCTGAAGATGGTTTACCTTACCTACTATAGCACTTGTCGTTACAAAAAATAAAATGGCCCCTGAAAATAAGGAGCCATTCGTCTGGTTCAGACTTATTAGACTGTGGATAACTTATTTTTCAGGATTTTTCACTTTTTTTATCCCGCTTTTATACAAAATGTGAATAAAATTGTGGATATTGTCTGACTTATCCAAAAAAACTGCCATTTATCCCTTTAAAATTAAACTAGTAACACTTTCAATGTGACTTGTTTGTGGGAACATATCCACAGGTTGTATATAACCAACCTTATATTTAGAAACCAACACCGAGATATCTTTCGCAAGTGTGGATGGATTACATGAAACATACACAATTTTCTTTGGCTTTACCTTTAAAATCGTATTTAATAACTGTTGATCCAAGCCAGTTCTTGGTGGATCCACTACAAGTACATCCGGTTTCCATCCTTCTTTGGCCCATTTTGGTAGGACTTGTTCAGCTTTACCGACAACATAAGTAGCGTGACTGATTCCATGTCTTTCGGCATTTTTTTCTGCATCTTCAATCGAATCCGCAATCACATCCATTCCACGGATTTCTTCTGCTCCATCTGCTAACCATAGACCGATTGTTCCGACTCCACAGTAAGCATCCACAACTTTTTCCACACCTGTTAGTCCTGCTGCTTCTTTTACCTCATTGTAAAGGTTCACGGTTTGCTCAGGATTTAGCTGGAAGAACGTTCTTGCTGATAGCTCAAATTCGAGTTCTCCTAGAGTTTCTTGGATGAATTCTCTTCCCTCTAATAGTCTAGTTTCATCACCAAAGATAAGAGATGTTTTTTGACCGTTTACGTTTTGCACAATGGATGTTACTTCTGGCAAAGCTTGCTTGATGCGAGCAACGATTTCGTCCTTGTGAGGAAGCTCACGTTGGCTTGTGATTAATACGATCTGCAGCTCCTCTGTTTTCACACCAATTCGAGCAACAATGGTACGTACGATACCTTTGCGTGTTTTCTCATTATATACAGACACTTTAAGGTCTTGTAAAATCTTTTTCACGGTTGATGTTGCCTTGTTTGTAGCGGAATGCTGTACCGCACAGTGTTGAATATCAACAAGCTTGTGTGAGTTGATGCCATATAATCCGGCTAGTAATTTACCGTTACGCTGCCCCACCTGGAACTGGCTTTTGTTTCGGTAGTTCCAAGGGTTCTCCATGCCAAGTGTGTCACGGATATCTAACTTTTCTACATTTAGCTTTGTATGACGCTCAAGTGATTGCTTCACAATGTCCTTTTTTTCCACAAGTTGTTGACGATAGTCGAGATGCTGGAGCTGACAGCCTCCACATTCCTCGTATACAGGACATGGTGGTGCAACGCGATGTTCTGATTTTTTTCGGATTTTTTTGATCCGCGCTTCAGCAAACTTCGGTTGAACTTTTGTTGCTTCTACAACTACTTCTTCACCTGGGAGAGCACCTGGTACGAAGACGACTTGCTTTTTAAAGTAGCCTACTCCTTCCCCATTAATACCGAGTCTCTTAATTGTCAGTGGAAAGGTTTGTTTTTCAGTTATTCTTACAGATTGCTCCTGTTTCATTTTGTTCACTCCATCTATTATTCGATACTTCTCCACAAGTAAAGAGAAGCGTAGCTTGCGTATGGCTCCCAGCTTGGCTTGTAGCCTTCCATTTCTTCCTTCGTCGGTTTTCGGTCCATATTGTATAGTTTTTTGAGTGCATTTTGTAAACCGATATCAGCAATTGGGAAGAGATTTGGTCGACCGAGTCCAAACATGAGGAAGTTTTGTACGGTCCATGGACCAATGCCCTTTAATGTGACGAGCTCTTCCATAATCTCATCATCTGACTTTTCGTGCAACTTATGAAGCTCTACCTTTCCCTCTACAATCGCTTGTGCCACACCAATCGCATACTCCGCTTTACGGCCACTGAATTGAAGCTCACGTAACTCCTCAATTTTTACACTGGCCAATATTTCTGGATCTGGGTAAAAGTAAGCTCCGTCTTTTTCTGTGCCAAAGGTTGTAACAAATCGCTGAGTTAATGTGTGGGCAAACTTCAGGTTGAGTTGCTGATGAACGATGCATTTTAGTAAGCAGTTGTAAGGATCAAAGTCTAAAACCAGAGGAGTTCCCACATGCTCTTTAAAAATCGGGGCTAAATCTGTCTGACAAAAATGGGTGTGAATATCATCTAAAGGTTGATCCCATTGGAAGATTTCCCGTAAACGAGCGGTAATCGCCCTATTTGTTTTACCACTCAATTCAAATGAAGGCTCTTTAGTAGTTCCCGTTCCTATTACCTTTACAACTTGCTTATCTCCGTCGACGATGAGGGGTACTTTAACCGAGCGTTCCTGTAGATCGATTTGATTTAATGGATCTAATGCAAGTCTGGATAGGACTTGATCAAAGTTGTAAGGTCCTTTAATGCTTATTCTGTCCATAGTTTGTCCCGTTCCCTTGTTTTTTCTGTAAGTATAGCATTTTTATATGAAATATAGAAAAAACCTAAGGGTAGTCATGTCATAAACAAAGAGAGTAGTCACATGACTACTCTCTTTATGTGTGCCTGGCGACGTCCTACTCTCACAGAGGGAAACCCTCAACTACCATTGGCGCTGAAAAGCTTAACTTCCGTGTTCGGTATGGGAACGGGTGTGACCTTTTCGCTATCGCCACCAGACTTTTAATTTTGAAGGTTGTTCCTTCAAAACTAGATAAAGAGTCAAAGTCAGAAGAATGAGTATCACTTTGCATAAACGAGCTCCGGCGGCTAGTCCCTCGGGGTCATAAGCCAAAGCCTTCCAGAGGTCAGGACCTCTTACAGTCTTCGTCTTTTGCCTGTCGGGACTAACCAAGCCGCCTACGCATCTTTGGTTAAGTCCTCAACCGATTAGTATCAGTCAGCTCCACACGTCACCGTGCTTCCACCTCTGACCTATCAACCTGATCATCTTTCAGGGGTTTTACTAGCTTGCGCTATGGGAAATCTCATCTTGAGGGGGGCTTCATGCTTAGATGCTTTCAGCACTTATCCCTTCCGCACATAGCTACCCAGCGATGCCTTTG
>NZ_JBOCCY010000026.1:0-27955 GCF_050586445.1 Bacillus coreaensis | reverse complement strand
TTCGATGTTGACTTATCGTAGGGCGGAGAGCGAAGGACACTAGGCGCTAGGGCGCTGGAGCTAGACAATTCTCAAAGTCGAAAATATTATACTTTCTTATCTTATAAAAAATAGCCGAGCAAAAACGCTCGGCTAAACTTTTAAGCAAATACCTGTTTCAAATCTTCTTTTGATTGTTCAAGCCAAAAACGCATTAATCGTTTAGCTCCCTCAAGGTCGTGAAGCTTCGCTTGGCCACATTGTGTTTCATTAGCTGCAGGAATTTCAACGATTTCCACGGCTGATTTCATCGTATCCTCTAATAGATCAATAATTTCTTCTACCGAAGGCTCCCCACTTACCACGAGATAATAACCTGTTTGACACCCCATTGGAGAAATATCAATAATATCAAAATGGCTGTATTTTTCCGCATGCTCACGAAGGTTAAATGCTAATAAGTGTTCCAACGTATGAATAACATCTGGCTTCATTGCTTGCTTATTCGGCTGACAGAATCGAATATCAAATTTATTAACAACTCCATCACTTCCCACTTTATGTACTCCACAATGTCTTACATATGGGGCTTTCACTGCATTATGATCTAGTTCAAAACTTTCTACAGAAGGCATATGTTTCACTCCTATTCATTCAATTTCTTTTATCAGTATACAACAATTATTACGCATTATCTCTACTTACTCTTATGCCATTTTTTAGACTAATTTCCCTATCTATGTTATGTTGTTCGTAAATAGGAAAGAGGAAAGTGAGAGATTTACATGTTAAAAAAGGCGATGATGGCCTTTATCCGTTTCTATCAAATTGCCATATCTCCGCTTAAACCGCCAAGCTGTCGCTTCTATCCAACTTGCTCACACTATGGATTAGAGGCCATTGAAAGATTTGGACCAATAAAAGGTGGTTACCTAACCATTAAACGTTTATTAAAATGTCACCCATTTCATCCAGGTGGGTTTGATTATGTTCCAGAAAAAAAGGAAAAAAAGAATTAAATGCCCTCATATCCATTTTCAACAGCGTCTAATCTACCTGTTTCAGGATCAATGACAAGTCCATGTACAGGAACTCCTTTTGGAAGAAGAGGATGCTTCTTAATCATGTCCACACTGTGCTTCACGCTATCAGACACATTGTCAAATCCATGCATCCACTCAGAGACGTTAATGCCAGAGTAGTTTAGCATATCAAGCGTCTCTTGAGTAATTCCCCGCTCTTTCATGCTTTCGATGACTACATCAGCCTTCATTCCACTCATTCCACAATCATAATGACCAATGACCAAAACTTCATCTGCCTGCAACTGATAAACAGCTACAAGTAAACTTCTCATAATACTTCCAAACGGATGCGTAACTAGTGCACCAGCATTTTTTATGAGTTTTACATCCCCATTTGACACGTTCATCGCTTTTGGTAAAAGCTCTAGTAATCTTGTGTCCATACAAGTTAAAATAACTAGGCGTTTGTTTGGGAATTTTGTTGTTGTAAATTCCTCATACCGTTTTTCTTCAACAAACTGTTGATTATACTCTAAAATTTCATCTAACAGTCTCATCCTAGTACCCCCTTTTTTATACTTATGACTATAATACAAGATAATTGCAAAACTAGACAATTTTTATGGTTGCATATTTCTCTACTATTAGGTAATATAACTAATGTAAATCGTAACCGTTTCGGATTATCTATTAAAATACAAAATTACAACTATTATTATATACTTTAAATCGAAATAATTACGTTTTATCTATAATTGAGAGGAGAGTAAGTATGTTTCGTAAATATACAGCAATTATTTTTATGATAATCATTGCCACATTTCTAGCAGGTTGTCAGGGTGACACAACGGAAACCAATCAAGAAAACGATAAACTATCCATCTATACAACCGTTTACCCATTACAGTACTTCACAGAACGCATAGGTGGAGATTTAGTAAAAGTCACATCCATTTATCCTAACGGTGCAGATGAACACTCTTTTGAGCCATCTCAAAAAGACATGATTGATCTTGCAGATTCTGACCTTTTCTTTTACATTGGTCTAGGTTTAGAAGGTTTCGTTTCAAAGGCAGAGGAAGCATTAAAAAATGAAAACGTCACGTTAGTAGCAACTGCTGAACATATCACATTTGAGGAGCATGAAGAAGAGTCTACTGAGGAACACGCTCACGAAGAAACGACAGAAGAGCATGCGGAAGAAACTGAAGAAGAACATGCTCATGAAGAAGAGGATGAACATAACCACGGTGATGTAGACCCTCATGTATGGCTTGACCCTATTTATTCGATTAGCCTAGCAGAAGAAATTAAAGAGCAGCTTCTTGAAAAACTACCCGATCACAAAGAGCAAATCGAAGAAAACTTCGCATCACTAGAAAAAGAATTACAACAATTAAATGAGGAATTTACTGAAGTAACAAGCACAGCAAAACACAAGGAATTTTTAGTATCTCACGCCGCATTCGGTTACTGGACTGAGCGTTACGGGCTTGAGCAAATCAGCGTATCAGGTTTGGCCTCAACAAATGAGCCTACTCAAAAGGAGCTTGAAACGATTATCGCTGAAGCAGAGGAACATGACCTACATTATATTTTCTTCGAGCAAAATGTAAGCTCAAAGCTAACTGAAATTGTTCAAAAGGAAATTGGTGCAGAACCATTAACTCTCCATAATCTTTCAACCTTAACGGATGCAGACGTAAAAGAAGAACGCACGTATTTTACCATCATGAAAGATAATCTTGAAGCATTGCAAACCGCTTTAAACGAATAGTATTCGTTAGCCCCCTCGTTATTTGAGGGGGTTTTTTGCTGTTTTTAGATTTATTTTTGATCTATTTTCATGAAATTGATGGCATTTTCTTTAAAACAGCTCTGGAATGCCTTAATTCTATGTGTATTTGCTTTCTCATGTGGTTCTTCTCCGTATATTTGCTAGATATTTTGCGATTTTCAGATTTTATTTGCGATTTTCAAAATTTATTTGCGATTCTCAGATTTTATTTGCGATTCTCAAAATTTATTTGCGATTCTCAGATTTTATTTGCGATTTTCAAAATTTACTTGCGATTCTCAGATTTTATTTGCGATTTTCAAAATTTACTTGCGATTCTCACATCATATTTGCGATTCCATCTAAGAATCTCAATTCGCCCCACCTCACGATTTCCCCCCATCCATTTTCTGTCACTATATTGCCTTATTTCTTGTGAAAATAGGAAAAGATTACATATTTATTTTTTATTAGAAAAGAATAACGTGGTGAGTATATTGAAAGGGAGATCGTAATGGATGATTTACTAATTGCACGCTCGTTATTCGGAACTACTATGGGTTTTCATATTATTTTTGCAACCATCGGGGTAGGCTTGCCTTTTATGATGCTTACGGCTGAGCTTATGTATCAAAAAACGAAAGACCAGGAGTACGTAGTTATGGCTAAGCGCTGGACAAAAGCCTTTGCCGTACTACTTGGTGTCGGGATTCCAACTGGTACAATCGCTGGAGTTCAACTATCCCTTTTATGGCCAGGATTTATGGAAGTCATCGGTGTCGTCATGGCCCTACCCTTCCAAATTGAAATATATGCTTTCTTTATTGAAGCACTATTTATGTCCATTTATGTATATGCCGCTGAGCGTATTCCTCCTTGGGCTCGAATTACAAGCCTCGTACTTGTGGCGCTCGGTGCTTTAGCATCTGCCGTTCTCATAACGAATGTTCACGCTTGGGAAGGGACACCTACTGGATTCAGAATTGAAAACGGAATGATAACCGATGTTGATCCATGGGCAGCATTTTTTAACCCAAGCTTTATTGTCACAGCGGGACATGTGGCGTTATCTGCCTATACAACAGGTGCATTTGTGATTGCGTCCGTATCAGCCTATAAACTATGGCGAACAGAATTTAATACACGAATTTACCATTTTCACAAAAAAGCATTAACTCTTAGTCTTATTGTTGGAGGAATATTTTCACTATTAACCGCCATAAACGGACATGAATCTGCTCAATATTTGCATGAATATCAACCGGAAAAACTTGCCGCAGCAGAAGGATTATTTGAAACTCAATCACATGCCCCACTCGTCATCGGAGGATTTACTGACCGTGAAACCGAAGAGGTTAAGTACGCCATTCACATTCCTTGGGCACTTAGTTTTTTAGCAGGAAATAGCTTTGATACCGTCGTTAAGGGACTGAAAGAATGGCCAGAAGAAGAATGGCCACCGCTATTTGTTCACACCCTATTCAATGGAATGGTAGGCATAGGATCTTTACTAATTTTATTACCTCTACTCGCTTTACTATGGATAAAATTTTTGAAAAAAGAAAAATATCCCCGTTGGATTCTTTCGACTTTTATTGCCTCTGGCCCTTTAGCAGTATTGGCGATTGAATTTGGATGGATTTTTGCTTGTACCGGAAGACAACCTTGGACGATTTATCGCGTGCTATCTACAGCAGATTCGGCGACAACGGCAACAAATTTAGGTGTATTATTTCTAGCATTTGCAGCTGTATACGTCATTCTAGGGGTTTCAGTGGTCTTTGTCCTTCTATATTATTTTAGAAAGAACACCGTTGCGGATGATTTACATCGAGCCGAACAAAAGGGTGTACCACTTTATGGATCCAATACGTAACGAGGCACCATTATATATGGAGGAGTGAAAATAGATGACTGATGCATTACTAGCCATTACTGTGTTATGGGGATTTGTATTCATCTATGCGGTTATGGCAACCATGGACTTTGGCGCCGGATTTTGGTCTATGATTTACTTTAATAGAACGCAGACTAAGGCTACAAACATCGCTAACCGATATTTGTCCCCCACATGGGAAGTAACCAACACATTTATTGTTGCTCTTGTTGTTGCTGTGTATAGTTTATTTCCATCCGCAGCTTATACGCTTGGAACCGTATTGCTTATTCCAGGCAGTATGATCTTGCTTTTGCTTGCCTTACGAAGTGCGTTTCTCGTTTTCTCAAATATTGCATCTGAATATCGTAAACCACTAACATATATCTCTGGAATTACCGGTATCCTTATTCCAGGATTACTCATCAGCGTACTTCCAATTACACATGGCAACTATATCGACTTTGCAGATGGCCACCAAACCCTTAATCTTATAAAACTTTTTACCAGTGCCAATGAATACGCGTTTATTGGATTTGCAATAAGTTCCACTTTGTTTTTATCCTCCTTATTGCTTGCAGACTATTCAAAAACAGCGGAAGAATATGAGGCCTATGCTGTATATCGAAGAGATGCGATTATTCTAGGTCCGATCTCTCTGGCAATGGCTGTTCTTATTATGTTTACGCTCCGAACAGAAGCACCTTGGCTTTACGAAAAAATGATGGATAATCTGGCGTTTTTAATCGTATCGGTTGTGTTTTTTGTCATTGGAGGGCTTGGATTGTTTTTACCTTCTGTCACTGGGGGACCAAAGGGAATGCCTCGCCTTACTGTCATTGCCATAACGATTCAATACTTACTTGCAAGTCTTGTCTACGGACAAGCGCACTTGCCTTACATTGTTTACCCAGAGGTGACCATTCAAAACGCATTCACTGATCCGAATTCGTTCCGGGCTATTTTCGCAACCTACATAGCCGGTTTCGCCATCCTCTTCCCAGGTTTCTTTTATTTCTGGACATTATTTATGAATGATAAAAGATATCTACAGCAAAAACCACCAGAAGAAACGAAGACATAAAAAAACGTGCCCGATATTTGGCGTGAGGCCAAATGGGGGCACGTTTTTTCTAATTATAATTTCGTAAAACTTTCCTCAAAAATCGTTACGTCTTTCAGCCTCTCACGATTTATCTCAAACCCTATACCAGGACCATTTGGAACATCAATCATTCCATTACGGACAATGACTTCAGGAGTTGTAATGTCCTCTTCCCAATATCGGCTGCTAGCAGAAATATCTCCGGCAATCGTAAAATTAGGTAGAGAAGCAATAGCGATATTGTGCGCTCTGGAGATACCAAATTCCAGCATTCCACCACACCAGACGGGTACTCCTTTTTCCAAACAATAATCATGAATGTCCTTTACTGTTTGAATGCCGCCTACTCTGCCAGCTTTTATATTAATTACCCGGCAGCTTCCTAGCTCAATTGCTTTCTTGGCATCGTCAAAAGTGACAATACTTTCATCTAAACAAATCGGTGTTTGGAGCACGGATTGTAGCTTTGCATGCTCAACAATATCATCGTGCCCTAAAGGTTGTTCGATCATTAGCAATCCAAAATCATCTAGTGCCTTTAATCGATTGATATCCTTTAATGTATAGGCAGAATTTGCATCGGCCATTAATTGAACATGGGGAAAATGAGATCTGATTGATTGGATATAATCATAATCATTTTGTGGAGAAATTTTTACCTTTACACGTTTGTATCCGTTCTCAAGATTTCTTTCAATTTGCAAAAGAGTCTCTTTCATCGATTTAGCCCCAACCACTACTCCTGATGGAATGTTATCTTGAGTTCCTCCAAGCAGGCTCGATAATGACTGATTTCTTTCCTTTGCATATAGATCCCAAATAGCCATTTCAAGACCTGCTTTGGCCATAAAGTTTCTCCGGAGTTTGTTAAAAATCGGAGTGGCCTCACTCGGATGTTTAATGCGACTACGAAAAAGCAATGGGATAAAAAATTCTTTTAACATATGTAAGGAGGTTTGAACGGTCTCTTCCGTATACCATGGAGAGGAAAAGGCTACTACCTCTCCAAGCCCAGTCACTCCGTCTCGATTCATGACCTTTATGACAATCCCTTCTCGTTCATGCACCGTACCTAAATGAGTGGTAAACGGAGTCTTTAACTTCATGGAGACAACCGATAGCTTAATTCTCTCAATTCTCATTAGAAGCTCCGCCTTTTACCCATTCTTTCAAACTTCTTCTTAAAAGCTTATTAGACGCATTTCTTGGGAGCAGGTCAACTAACATGACCCTTTTAGGAACCTTATATTTCGCTAACTTGGATGAAGAATATTGTATGATTTCTTGTTCTGTTATAGATGTATTCCTAACAACAAAGGCTACCGGTACTTGTCCCCATTCCTGATCTTCTACACCAATAACCCCCGCCTCTTGAATAGCAGGATGCCCTTGTAAAACTCCTTCAATTTCCGCAGGATAAATGTTTTCTCCACCTGAGATAATCAAGTCTGAACGGCGATCCTGCACATATAAGAAACCTTCTTCATCGATATATCCTATATCCCCAGTTGCAAACCATCCATCTTTTTGGTGCGAACCCTCTTTATTCAAATACCCTTTCGTGACATTCGGACCTTTTACAAAAATTTCTCCTGATTCTAACGGCTGCTGTTTCAAACCATCAGCATCAACAATTTTCAACTGTGATGGAAAAAGTGCCTTTCCTGCCGAACCTAATTTGCTCAAGCTATATTCAGGAGATAAAGTTACAAATTGAGAGGCCGTTTCGGTCATTCCGTACGTTTGATAAACAGGAATTTGTAACTCCACACATCTTTCTAATAATGAAAGTGAAGCTGGTCCCCCTCCTAAAAGCATACAGCGAAAATGACCCGGCAACTGGCTATCCAAGTGCTCTAATAATCGGGAAAGCATCGTACTTACCACAGACATCGTTGTTACTTTCTCAGACTTTATATCTTGTAACGTTCTTTCCACGTCAAAGCTCTCGTGCAACACCATCTTTATTCCATAAATCACACTTCTCATTAAAATGGAATACCCACTAATATGAAAAAGGGGAACTGCACATAGCCACCCATCGCTATCTTGCAATCCAAGATTTAAGCTTGAACCAACTGCGCTCCACCAATGATTTCCATACGTTTGCATAACCCCTTTAGGAGAACCCGTCGTTCCGGAAGTATACATAAGTGAGCAAACCTCCTCCAAAGCTACTTCATTAACAAGAGGTGGCTCAAAAAATGGTGTTTGAAACAACTCATTTTTGTAGACGACACGTACATCTAATTGTTCCGCTTTTTCTTTAAACAATGATTCCGTAATTAAAAAAGCTGAATTTGAGTCCTTCAACTGATAATTCAGTTCTTCTGGAGTTAATCTTGTGTTAAGTAAAACTGCTTTTATACCAAGTAGCTGTAATGATAACAATATAACGACGCTTTCGGAATGATTCGATAATAACAGTGCAACGTATTGATCCTGTCTCATTCCATATGCGTGCATTCGACCT
This sequence comes from Bacillus coreaensis, assembly GCF_050586445.1. Lineage (NCBI taxonomy): Bacteria > Bacillati > Bacillota > Bacilli > Caryophanales > Bacillaceae > Bacillus > Bacillus coreaensis. Next base: position 19,720 of record NZ_JBOCCY010000026.1, on the reverse strand, counting down.
GCTACATCGACACATTCGGCATATAGCTGTTGAAATGTGTAGCGTTTATCTTCAAATACCAACGCCGTTCGACTAGGTGTCAAAAATGCTCTCTTTTTAAGAAAATTTGGCATAACTTCAATTGACAATTTTTTCACCCTCTTCCTAATCACGTTATCAAATTGTTTTATTTTTTTCAATGATCATGCTAAAGTGCGACATAAAAAACCGAAGAACTTAATTCTTCGGCACGATGTTCCCTTCCTCTTCCTTGTCAGTAAAACGATCTAAAATGGTTATTGTATCAACAAGATGATTGTTAAATATTTGGCGCGCAACCGCTAATAGTTCAATGATCATCGGATCCTTTAGCGTGTAAATGACTTTATTCCCTTCCTTTGTCCCTGACACGATATTTTTGGCTCGTAAAATCGTTAATTGCTGCGAAACAGATGATCCTTCGCTACCGATGAGTGTTTGTATTTCATTTACGTTCTTATCCCCTTCGGCTAACAGTTCAAGAATGCGTATTCTTAATGGATGAGCCAAAGCCTTAAAAAACTCTGCTTTAAACTGTTGCATCTCTAAATTCAAGCGTTTCACTTCCTTGTTTCATTACTAGAAGGTAGTAGGCTGTAGTACTTTCCCTTCAGTAGATTCGGGTTTTGAAAGTTTGGTACACTCTCTGAAAGCAAAGTGTCTACATCCTAAACACTTATTTTTGTCCACCTGTTTTAACGCGAATTCAATCGCTTCCCCAGTGTTCTCAAAAAAGTGTTCGTGACCTATTTTGTCATATAGACCCGTTCGCATTAATACATTTTTTGGCTGCTCGTTTATTCCTGATATGATAACTATACCATTTTTTGAAAAATGGGACACAATACTGGCTAAATTTGCTTCCCCCGTTGTATCCATAAGAGGCACCCTACTCATTCGTAACAACAATATACGAGGCCGATAGTGAATAGTATCCATGATTGAAAATTCAAAGGTTTGAGCGGCTCCAAAAAAGAGGGGACCTTCTACATTGTAAATGCTAATTTGCGGACAATCATGTATATCCGTCACCACATGATTTTCTACTTTTCCATGCTTATGATGTAAATTAGGTAATGCTTTCGCAGTCGTGACTAGATCGCTCATTCTTTTTGTAAATAAGATAGCGGCTAATATTAATCCGATTTCAACAGCCGTCGTTAAATTAACAAAAACGGTTAGTAAAAAGGTAACTACCAGAACGATGGAGTCAGTAGATCTTGTTTTTAGAACATGAGCAAATACCTTCCTTTCACTCATATTCCATGCAACCACCATTAATATCGGTGCCATACTAGCAAGTGGAATATAGGAAGCAAATGGCGAAAAAAACAACAAAACTAGCAAAACGACAACCCCATGTATGATTCCAGATAAAGGGGAAACTGCTCCATTTTTAATATTGGTAGCTGTTCTTGCAATAGCTCCTGTTACCGGAATGCCCCCAAATAGTGGAGTAACCATATTTGCCATTCCTTGTCCGATCAATTCTTTATTGCTGTTGTGACGGGTGTTTGTCATGCCATCTGCCACAACGGCCGAGAGCAATGATTCTATTCCTCCGAGCATGGCAATAACAAAGGCAGGTTTTAATAGAGTAAGGATCATTTCAATACTTACGTTTGGCAAATGTATGCGTGGTAATGAGTTTGGGATAGCACCGTATGCAGAACCAATTGTTTCCACCTGCCCAGGATAAAACCAGGTAGCTACCAAGGTTGATGCAAGTAAGCCCAGTAGTGGACCAGGAACTTTAGGGGCTAACCTCGGTGAGAGGGTGATGATTAGCAAGCATATCGCCGCAGTTAATACACTATAAAGATTCATTGAATGAAAATGTGTAACAATTTCTAGCAAATTACTAATAAATTCTTCATGCTTTTGAATTCCAACAAGTCCAAGAAAACTTGCCATTTGTCCTAAAAAAATAGTAACAGCGATTCCCGATGTAAAACCAATAGTTACGGGTCTAGGAAAATACTTGATAAGTGAGCCAAATTTTAAGATTCCCATAATAAGGAGCATAATACCAGCTAAAAAACCTGCAATTAATAGATTTTCATATCCGTAAGTCATAACGATTCCAAAGAGGATGGGAATAAAGGCTCCAGTCGGACCTCCAATCTGAAATTTAGATCCCCCTAACAAGGAGATAAGGATTCCTCCTACAATGGTTGAAACTATACCATATTCTGGTTTGACACCTGAAGCAATCGCAAAGGCCATTCCAAGCGGAATAGCGATGACACCAAATTAGACCAGATAGTACATCCTTTGGAATACTACTTAACGAATAATTTGAAAATCTTTTATCACTTAACATGTTCACCCTTCTTATCCCTTTTATTTGTATATCTGATTATTTGAATATACAATAACTTAAAGTTGTTTTACAAGATATTTTTTCAAAAAAAAAAGAGCCTGGCTATGTAAAAGCCAAGCATCTTTCTCTCTAACCTATCAAGGAAAACGAGGGAATTGACCGAAGTCTGGTTTGCGTTTTTCTTTAAACGCATCGCGCCCTTCCTTTGCTTCATCCGTTGTGTAATAAAGGAGAGTTGCATCTCCAGCAAACTGTTGAATTCCAGCTAATCCATCTGTATCTGCATTAAATGCTGCTTTTAAGAAACGAAGAGCGGTTGGACTCTTTTCTAGCATTTCCTCACACCATTTAATCGTTTCTTCCTCCACTTGCTCAAGAGGAACAACTGTATTTACTAGCCCCATATCAAGTGCTTCTTGCGCATTGTATTGACGGCATAAATACCAAATTTCTCGTGCTTTTTTGTGTCCAACGATTCTTGCTAAATAGCCGGAGCCATATCCAGCATCAAAGCTACCCACTTTAGGACCCGTTTGTCCAAAGATTGCATTATCAGCAGCGATGGTTAAATCACAAACGATATGTAAAACATGTCCTCCACCAATCGCATACCCCTTTACCATCGCAACAACTGGCTTAGGAATTACACGAATTAAGCGTTGAAGATCAAGAACATTTAAACGAGGGATTTCGTCTTCTCCAACGTAACCACCATGTCCACGTACTTTTTGATCTCCTCCTGAACAGAATGCTTGGTCTCCAGCTCCTGTTAAGACGATTACACCAACATTACGGTCGTCACGTGCATAAGCAAACGCATCAATTAATTCCATTACCGTCTTAGGACGAAATGCATTTCGCACTTCAGGACGATTAATGGTAATCTTTGCAATGCCATTATATGTTTCATATAGAATATCTTCGTAATTTCTTTGAGATACCCACTCAGCTGTCAATGTGTTTTCCTCCCTTAATTAAGAATTGGATTTATTTCGACAAAAACCCACTTACTATTGTACCAAATTTTTCAGGTTGTTCCACATGTATTGCATGACCACATCCATCAATATTTATCCACTGACTGTTTTTTAGACATTTTGACATCTTTTCAGCAATAATAACAAATTTCTTGTCGATGGATCCCGTAAGCAATAAGACTTCACCTGAATACCCATTTAGTGTTTCCCAATAGCTGGGTTGTGACCCTGTGCCCATTCCAATCAAACTATTTGCCAATCCTTTAATAGAATTTTGCTTTCTTTGCTCTTTTATTCGTTGTTGAATAAGTGATGGTAATTTTTTTTGGCTTTCGAATAATGGGATTTTGCCCCAATATTCGACAAACCAATCTAATCCACTTTGTTTTATTTCATTGGCCAACTGTTGGTCCTGTTCTCTTCGACTACTTCTATCTTCCTTTGTTATAAGTCCCGGAGAAGCACTTTCGAGTATAAGCTTACGTACCATAGTTGGATTCATCAGCGCAAAGGCAAGCGCAACCCGACCTCCCATCGAATATCCAACCACATCTGCTTGACCTATATTTAAATATTGTAAAATATAACGCAAATCCGCTACCACTGACTTCATTTCGTATCGTTCAATCGAATCGGGGGAGGACGATCTTCCATGACCGATGAGATCAATTTTAATGATTCTCGAGTTTTTCTTTAACTCTTCTTCACATTCCGACCATGTAGAGATATCACCGGTAAATCCATGAAGTAAAATAACCGGAAAACCAACTCCTGATACTTCGACATGATATTCTACCCCATTCACCTCAATAATCATCAGTTTTCGCCATGCAAATCCCGACTAATTTCCCGGGAAACATAATCCCACAAATTTCGATGCTCTTGTAGGTTTTCATCTCTTTTTGTCGGAACTTCAATAACCGATAATCCTTCTTTCGCCAAAATTTGCTCAAAAGAGGAAGCAAGCTCCATCCAAGTGGAAACTCGGATAAATGTCCCTCCGTACATAGAAACAGCTGGTTCAAAATCAAGGTCTAAAGGAGTACCAAATAGTCGTTCAAAATGTTTCGGATGACTTGCTTGAGGAAGGAAGCTAAAAATCCCACCACCATTGTTATTAATCACAATAACACGAAGATCAATCTGATATAACTTAGAAGCAATGAGTCCGTTTAAATCATGGAAAAAAGTCAAATCTCCAAGTACTAAATACATAGGTTTGTGAACGGTGCCAGCACCTAGAGCGGATGAAACCACTCCATCAATTCCGTTTGCCCCACGATTGGCCATAATTCTAATGGACTTTGAATTATTATAGAAAAAAGAATCCACATCACGTATTGGCATGGAATTGCCAACAAACAAGGTAGCTCCATCCGGCAGTAATTCTACTAGTTCATAAAATAAACGACCCTCACTGAGGGATTCATTTTCCTTCACACGGAACAAAGCTGTTTTTGTTATCTCATTCATTTGTTGCCACTTACCAAGAAACATTGTATCCTGGTGTTCATTTAAAAGAGGGAGAAGAGATTCACAAAATTCTACTTCATCACAATAAACCATGTTTGTCGTTAACAAAGATGGGTCTCTCCATCCTTCCCCGCCATCAACCACAAATTGAGGGACTTCTTCATTCTTTTTCATAAACAATGAAAATGCCTTCGAGATAGGCATTGCACCAAAACGAATAATTACATCTGGTGCTAAATGACTTACGACATCATCATTTCTTAAAAATGTATCATAGCTATCTATAATATGTACAAACTCATGCTTTCCACTTCGAAGCTGAGATAAAGGATCCGCAATAATCGGATACTGAAGCTTTGCAGCTAGCATAGTGATGGCTTTAGCAAAGGTTGGATGATCGATTTCACCACAAACAATTAAACCATTTGCATGTTCATTCAACACGTTCGCAATGGATTGTAATTGACCTTCATTCAGTGCCAAGTGACCTTGTTCAATATGAACATAACCATTTTCTCTCTCTGCCATGACAAATATATTTTCACTTGTTAAATCAGGAACCAGTGGTTCACGAAGTGGAAAATTTAAATGAACGGGACCAGCTGGCGAAGATAAAGCGGTTGCAACAGCGCGCCCAGCAACGGTGCGCGCATAACGAAGCATCTCTTTGGAGCCTTCCGGTTGAGACATCTCGATAAACCATTTTACATGCTTCCCGTATAAATTCACTTGATCCATTGCTTGTGGTGCACCAACATCACGAAGTTCATGTGGTCGATCCGCTGTGATGACCATTAGAGGTACTCTTGATAAATTCGCTTCAGCTATTGCAGGGAAATAGTTCGCTGCTGCTGTACCTGATGTACATAACAAGACTGTTGGTTTTCGGGAAGCCTTGGCCATCCCCAACGCAAAAAAGGCTGCTGATCTTTCATCTACATGAATATGAAGACGAAGATCAGGATGTTCAGCCATAATCATTGCAATAGGAGTGGACCTTGATCCAGGGCTAACAACAACGTCCTTTACTCCTGCATGTATTAATTCTGCTACAAAAGAAGCAATGTATTTCGTTAATGCTTGTTGGTGATTCATTACTCTTTCCCCCTTAAGGCAGAAAGCATCGGACGAAACTTAATATTCGTCTCCTGATACTCACTGTCTACGTTTGAATCCTTAACGATTCCACAACCGGCGAATAAAGAAGCCTGGTTTCCTTGTAACAAACCTGAACGTATAGCGACTGCAAATTCCCCATTGCCTTCAAAATCAATCCAACCGATTGGTGCGGCATACATTCCTCTATCTAAGTCTTCCATTATCCGAATGCTTTCTACTGCTTCTTTTCTTGGCAACCCACCTAAAGCAGGCGTTGGATGAAGCAGGTTCACAAGCTGAAGTAACGAACTTTCCTCATCAGCAATTCCAACCACTGGCGTGTATAAGTGCTGGATATGCTTATTTTTCAACAACTGTGGGTGAGATGGAATTCGTACTTCATGGCATACCTTTTCCATTGCCTCTTTGATCATATCAACAACAAATTGATGTTCATTTAAGTTTTTTTCATCACATAGAAGCTCATTACCTAATAGCTCGTCTTCTTTTAACGTCTTCCCTCTAGCAATGGAACCGGCCAAACAGGTCGAGTACACAGTGTTTTTTACCTTCTTTACTAATCTTTCTGGTGATGCCCCAATAAAACAGTCACCTTTCGATTCAAAGGCAAAAACAAAACTATCTCTCTGTTCCTCTAAAAGATTCATAATCACGGGCTCTACAGGGATCTGCTCCTCAAACTGAAGTCTAAGCTCTCTAGCAAGCACGACCTTTTTCATGGTCCCTTCCTTTAATAATTCTACTACTTCGCTCACACGTTTCTTCCAATTTTCAGAATGAACTTCATTTACTTGTGATAGGTTGGACAGACGTGGCATTGATTCTTTATCAATTCCACTGAATAACGCTTTTCTTTCTTGTTCAGCTACCTCATACAATGTATCATCATCTTCGGCCGTACAAAGAATGTTAGTTGTTAAATAGTACTCTCCTTTTAATACACTTACAAGGTATTTGGGTATGTGGAAAAGAGAATGTGGAAACTGTGCCCAACGATCTGTTTTCTCTTTTAATGGATCAAAAGAAAATCCTCCGAACATTATTGGTCCTGTAGCTGTTAGTTTCTCTTCCATTAGCATGATGCTATTATTCATAAGCTTTTGCCATTGCTTCTCCACATGAAAAAAGCGGCCAGAAGCCTGATCCGATTGTATTTCTTTACATATTCCAATGCCAATCATAACTACTTCATCAGAGGGATCTTTCCAAAAAAAGCGTTCGCCAACAAATTGGTCTCTTCCAGCTGTAAACACGGACAGAGGCTGAACCGGATGAATCCTTTGGACTTCGCTAACTAATACGGGCATTGAAAGCTTCCGAGCTCTCTCAATTGCTTCAATGATCCCTTCTTTAAGCTCCGTATTCTGAATGGTAACCAAATTCGTACAACTCCTGTTAAATAACGTTATAAACTTATTTTAAGATACACCTCAATCCAAGACCATGTCAACAAAAGGCATCTTGAAAAACCTATATCTTTCCTTATTATAAGCTATTTCTATCTATTTTGAGATATTATAACCTTAAATGTTTTTCCTGCACAAAAAATTATCGTAGAAAATATGGAAATGGTCTCCTTCATTAGGAAGGAAAATTTAATTGACACACTCCTTCGTTTTTCCTACACTTGAATTTGGATATGAATTATTTTAAGCTTATATAGTTTTGACAAATAAATATAGAAATGGGGAGAGGTACGATGCAACCACAAATGCAAACGGGTCCTTCGCCTACGTTTAAGGGGAAAAATTGGAGAGTCTGGTGGCAACTTACACGACCACATACGTTAACAGCTGCCTTTGTTCCAGTATTATTAGGAACCGCATTAGCCTTACCATTAACATCTATTGATCTTGGGCTATTTATCGCCATGCTTATCGCTTGCTTACTTATACAAGCGGCAACAAATATGTTTAATGAATATTATGATTTCAAACGTGGTCTCGATAACGAGCATTCTGTAGGTATAGGTGGAGCCATTGTTCGTGAAGGAATTCAACCAGCAACCGTCATGAAAATAGCTCTTAGCCTTTATGGTATTTCCATGCTGCTAGGAGTATATATTTGTATGAATTCTAGCTGGTGGCTTGCTGCGATTGGTCTAGTTTCAATGACAGTTGGTTATTTATACACGGGAGGCCCTATTCCGATTGCGTACACACCCTTTGGAGAAATATTTGCAGGATTCTTTATGGGAATGCTGATTATATTGATTGCTTTTTATATTCAAACAGGCTTTATTACTATGATTAGTGTATTAATTTCTGTACCTATTGTCATAACAGTAGGTGCCATTCTACTTGCCAATAATATACGTGACCATGATGGTGACAAAGAAAATGGAAGAAGAACATTAGCGATCCTACTTGGTCAAAAAAGAGCGATCGTTCTTTTAGCAGGAATGTTCATTGTCTCATATGCATGGGTGTTTACTCTTATTGGTTTGGACTATGCTTCTGCATGGTTAACGATCGTACTGCTAAGCTCACCAAAGGCAATAAAGGCGATTAAAGGATTCATCGGAAAAACCAAACCCGTTCAAATGGTGCCAGCCATGATAGCGACAGCCCAAACAAATACGATATTTGGATTTTTGTTATCAATTGGTCTATTTTTAGGACATTTCTTAAATAGTTAGACAAAAGAGGAGACCATTTCCATTAAAATGGTCTCCTCTTTCTTATTTACCTGACTTTGCCTTTTACAGGAGAGATACTCCAAATGTCATCCGCATACTGCTGTATGGTTCGATCACTTGAGAAAAAACCTGAATTCGCTATATTTGCTAAACTCATCTTTAACCATTTATTTTGATCAGTATATGCTACCCCTACTTCTCTTTGGGCTTCCACATAAGATGAGAAATCACGCAAAACAAAATACTGATCATTTTCCATTAATAATGAATCATGGATCGGCTCAAACTCATTATCAAGATCACCAAAATATCCGTTTGTTAATTGATCTACCACTTGGCGAATACGTTTATCATGGTGATAATAGTCGACAGACGTATAGCCACCATACTGGTAATAATTCATTACTTCTTCTGCTGTTAATCCAAAAATAAATATATTGTCATCACCAACATGTTCCTTGATTTCAATGTTCGCTCCATCAAGCGTACCTAAGGTAAGTGCACCATTCATCATAAACTTCATATTACCTGTTCCCGAAGCTTCTTTACTAGCAGTCGAAATTTGTTCACTCACATCTGCCGCAGGAAAGATTTCTTCAGCTAATGACACACGGTAGTTTTCAAGAAACACTACTTTCAATCGATCAGATACCGTTTTATCATTATTTATTTTTTCTGCAATGGTATTAATGAGTTTAATAATCTTCTTTGCATAGTAATAACCTGGTGATGCTTTCGCTCCGAACAAGAATGTTCTTGGATGCATTTGAAAGCTTGAATCCTCTTTTAAGCGATTATACAAATACATAATATGAAGAACATTTAAGAGTTGTCGTTTATAAGCATGCAATCTCTTTACTTGAACATCAAATATAGATAAAGGATCAACGACAATACCTGTCTTTGCTTTAATTTTTTCTGCAAGTGATTTCTTATTATTCTGCTTGATTTCATACAACTGCTCTAAAAATGCAGAATCTTGCTGGAAAAACTGAAGCTCTTTTAAATGCTCGGGCTGATTGATCCACTTCGTACCAATCCCCTCATTGATCAAATTCGTCAGTTTCGGATTGGATTTAATCAGCCAACGCCTATGGGTAATCCCATTTGTTTTATTATTAAACTTCTCAGGAAATACTTGATAAAATTGGTTCATTTCTCTTTGTTTTAATATTTCTGTATGAATGGCTGCCACTCCATTCACACTGTATGAACCAACAATCGCCAAATGAGCCATTTTTACTTGGTCATGAGCAATGATTGCCATATCCTCAATTTTCTGCCAAGCTCCTGGATACTGTTTCCAAAGGTCTTGGCAAAATCTCTCGTTTATTTCATTTACAATCATAAAAATTCTTGGAAGCAACGGTTGAAAAATTCGAACCGGCCATTTTTCTAGAGCTTCTGCTAAGGTTGTATGATTCGTATATGAAATGGTGTTTGTTGTAATATGCCAAGCTTCCTCCCAGCTCATTCCTTCCTCGTCAATAAGTACCCTCATTAATTCGGGAATAGCTAACACGGGATGCGTATCATTTATATGAAGACCCACATATTTATGAAAATCTATTAAACTAGCATGTTGTTTGCGATAAGATCTCACAATCGAACGAATACTTGCAGAGACAAGGAAATACTGCTGCTTTAAACGCAGAATTTTTCCTTCATCATGCGTATCATCGGGATACAAAAACTCTGAGATAAGCTCCGTATCACGCTTATATTTCATAATATCTCGATTCATTGGATACGGTGTCGTTTCGGCACTCCATAAGCGCAACGTGTTAACAGTGTCTGTCTGATAACCTACCACAGGAAGGTCATATGGCACGGCCATTACCGTTTCCGCTTCAAGATGACGAAATTCGATCTTTCCATTAATGTTGATCGCTTCGACTCTTCCCCAAAAAGGAACATCTACAGCTAAATCCGCTTTCCTTACTTCCCATACATGGCCATGACGAAGCCATTGCTCAGGTAATTCTACTTGAAATCCATCTACAATTTTCTGCTCAAATAAGCCGTGCTTATAGCGAATACCACATCCATGACCTGGAAGATCTAAAGTAGCTAGCGAATCCATGAAGCAGGCTGCAAGACGGCCTAAGCCGCCATTACCAAGTGCTGCATCTGCTTCCATTTCCTCTAAATCACTAAGATCAATTCCTAGCTCCTTAAGCCCTTCTTCCACTATATGATCAATTCCTAGGTTAAGAAGGTTATGCCTTAAAAGCTTTCCGAGTAGAAACTCAATAGATAAATAATAAATTTGTTTTTCTTTCTCAGCTCGATAACTTTCATTTGTCTTGATCCAGTTTGAGCTTACATATTCACGGATCATGATTCCTAGAGTATGATAGTGATCTCTCTTCGTACTTTCTTGAAAGCTTTTTCCACAAGTCATTTCGAGACGTTGTAAAAACGTTTCCGTGAACATTTCTTTATTAGAAAACATGAGTTTCACTCCTGGATATAAGTTGAGCATATAATTGATTGTACTTAAAAGCAGACTGTGCCCAGCTGTTATCAATGCTCATTGTATGCTTAACAAGATTATTCCAAACCCGATCATTTTCGTAAAAATGGATGGCACGTTTAATGGTATACAACATATCATGCGCATTAAAATTCTTGAAGGAGAAACCATTCCCTTCTCCTGAGAATTCATCATATGCCGTTACCGTGTCATTTAGACCCCCAGTTTCCCGAACGATAGGGATTGTGCCATAACTCATCGCAATCATTTGACCTAACCCACATGGTTCAAATTTTGAAGGCATGAGGAAAAGGTCAGCACCTGCATAAATTTGATGAGCTAGACCTTCATCAAAACCAATATATGCTTTAAATCGATCTGGATACTCCCGCTCCATGTCTCGAAAGAAATTTTCAAACTCGTCATCCCCCGTTCCAAGAATGAGGAATTGAATCGGCTCCGCCATAATTTCATGAAACACATGTTTAACAAGATCTAACCCTTTTTGTTTTGTTAATCGTGTGACCATAACCATTAATGGAATTTGTGAAGCCTGAGGCAAGCCAAATCGTTTTTGAATGGCCTTTTTATTTACTAGCTTATGGTTACGATGATTGGCATCGTAAGTTTTCACAAGAAAAGAATCCTTCTCTGGATTATAAAATTCATCATCAATTCCATTTAGAATTCCTTCTAGATCACTTACACGACTTCTTAACAATCCATCCAGCTTTTCTCCATAGTACTCCGTTTGTATTTCGTCCATATATGTTGGACTAACGGTAGTAATTCGATCAGACGCAATAAGTGCTGCTTTCATAAAATTTATATTTCCATAAAACTCAAGCTGATCGGTATTAAAATATGAATCATCTAAATCAAATAAATCCTTTAAAGCTTCCTTAGGCATAATACCTTGAAATCCAAGATTATGAATGGTAAATACCGTTCGCATAAAACCATAACCATTTTTCTTTTGATATTCCGTTTTTAGCAAGAAAGGAATCATTCCAGTATGCCAATCATGGCAATGAATCACATCTGGATAGTAATCTAACATCCTAATCGCTTCAAGTACGGCTCGGTTAAAAAAAGCAAACCGTTCACCATCGTCAAAATATCCGTACAGGGCTTCTCTCTTAAAATAGTATTCATTATCTATAAAATAATAAGTAATGCCATCGTGTATATACTCTTCAATACCACAAAATTGATTTCTCCAACCAACATTCACAATAAACTCATGTTTTTTTGTCATTTTTTCACGTAATTCTTGAGGAATGGTACCGTACTTCGGCATCATTACTCTTACATCTGTACCAAGTCTTTTCAACTCTTTTGGTAGAGATCCTGCTACATCTGCTAACCCTCCAGATTTAACGAAAGGTACACATTCCGAAACTGCAAATAAAACTTTCACGAATTCATCAACGCCCCTTGTACTGTTCCTTTACGAACCACATATGGTAATTCTTTTGTGCCATACATCATCGTTCCATCATTTACCTTAACATCTTTATCTAAAACAACGGAATCTAATACGCAATTTTCACCAATTTGACATTTTTGCATGATGATGCTGTTTTTTATTACCGATCCCTTGCCGATTTTTACAGCACGAGAAATAATACTATTTTCAACTGTTCCTTCAATTAAGCACCCATTGGCAATTACAGAATTTTTCACGGTGGCTCCTGTAAAATACCTAGTTGGTGGCTCATCCTTTACTTTTGTAAATACTGGCTGATTCTTTAAAAATAGTTCCTTCCAAATGGATGGAGTTAATAGCTTCATACTTTCATTAAAATACGTAGTAATCGAGTCAACCATAACTGCGTATCCTTTAAATTCATAATGACATTGACGATAAGGACTGTTAATATCTGTCACAACATCTCTCATACAAGTATATCCCGTTTCGTCTCTTGTCTCGAAAAGTTCTACTAAAAGAGATTTCTTTATTAAAAACATATGAAGAGACCGTCCGTCTTTTCTTACTTCTGTAATATCACAGCCACTTTTGATATGCCAATCAAGCATAGGCTCAAAATTCATATTACAAACAGTAAAGCAATTTGAGATGAGGGCGTACTGTTGGTTACTTCGATCAAAGAAATCTTTATTTGCAGCAAAATGATTAAATGATGTTATTTCTTTTTCTTCTGCAGGGGCTGGAAAAAAGAATAATCCATCGCGTTTACGATTTAAGTCCCAATCCTTCCCAGACCCCAAATGATCCATTAAGGAACGGTATTGGTTTTTCGGGAAAATTGCCACACTCTTTATTCCAGAATTGACCATGTTTGAGAGAATAAAATCTATTAATCGATATCTCCCTCCAAATGGTACTGCAGCTAATGAACGATGTTGGATTAGATCCTCTAATCCTTTTTGATAAGTTGTTGCATCAATTACTCCAAGCAGCTTTCTATCCATCCTTACCCCTCATCTCCTCATTTTATTTGTTCTCTTTTCTCTGTATTTTAAAGGGATTGAAGCATATCCTCTGTTACTAACACAATATCATCATCTGCATCTGGTAATGCACGAATAATTGTTCCATCTGGTATTACCATTTCTGACGGGACAATTGCCTTTTCAATAAACACATTTTTTCCAATCACTGCATCTGGCATGATAACTGATTCTTTAATAAGAGCGCCTTTCTCAACCTTTACTCCTTGAAAAAGAACCGACTTCTCAATTTCTCCTTCAATCACACAACCCTCATTGATGAGTGAATCAATAACGAGTGCGTCATTTGATATAAATTGTGGTGGTTGATTTGGGTTAACTGAGTAAATTCTCCAAGTATAATCAAATAAATCTAATCCACACGTATCATCTAGAAGATCCATATTTGCTTCCCAAAGACTACGTACAGTTCCGACATCCTTCCAATAACCACTAAAAGGATAGGCAACTAGTTTCTTCTGGTCTGAAAGCAAAGTCGGCAGAATATCCTTTCCGAAATCATGGCTTGAATCTGGAAGAGCAGCATCCTTTATCAAATATTCTTTTAGAACAGACCATTTAAAAATATAAATTCCCATAGAGGCTAGATTGTTTTTCGGATTTGCAGGTTTTTCATCAAATTCGACAACCTTCATATCGCTATCAGTATTTAAAATACCAAATCGACTTGCTTCCTCCCAAGGTACTTCAATGACCGAAATGGTAGCATCAGCATCTCTTTTAATATGGAAATCTAGCATTAATTCATAGTTCATTTTGTAAATATGGTCTCCGGACAGAATAAGTACGTATTCCGGATCATATTGAACTAAGTAATTTAAATTTTGATAGATGGCACAAGCAGTACCTGTATACCATTTCATCTCCTTGGATTCACTATAAGGTGGAAGAACAGTAACTCCACCATTTTTTCGGTCCAAGTCCCATGCACTTCCGATTCCAATGTACGAATTTAACACTAGTGGTTGATACTGAGTTAGGACACCCACCGTATCAATTCCAGAGTTCGTACAATTGCTCAATGTAAAATCAATGATTCGGTACTTCCCTCCAAACGGTACAGCTGGTTTTGCTAAATTTGAAGTTAAGGAATGTAACCTACTTCCTTGCCCTCCTGCTAACAGCATAGCTACGCACTTCTTCTTTGCCATTTCCTTTTCTCTCCTTTCGATGTTTAACGGGACGCAATATAGAAACCCCAAATGGAGGTATCCTCATCATGATGTGATGCTCTCTTCCATGAAAACTTTCATCAATCGTTTCTATTGGCTTTTTATTTATTACACCGGATCCTCCAAATTCAACCGCATCTGTATTCAATATTTCTCGATACGTACCTTCTTTGGGAACTCCGATCTTATAATCTTCATAGGTCTTTTCTGTAAAATTACACACAATAACCAATGGATCTCCTTCTTCGCCTTTTCTAACAAAAGAGAAAATCGATTGATCACGGTTATTTACATCAATCCATTCAAATCCTTCATGTAAATGATCAAGCTCATATAAAGGTTTATTGCGCTTATATACCTTGATCAATTCTTTTACAAAAAGATTCATTTTCCCATGCATCTCATAATCTAATAGATGCCAATCCAATTCTTCTTCATCTTTCCATTCAGAGAACTGACCTAGCTCAAATCCCATGAAAAGAAGTTTTTTCCCTGGATGTCCAAACATATATGCTAATAAAAGCCTTAGTTGAGCAAATTTCTGCCAATAATCTCCTGGCATTTTATCCAGTAACGATTTCTTTCCATGAACAACTTCGTCATGTGAAAATGGAAGGATATAATTCTCCGAAAATGCATAAAGAAGGGAGAAGCTGACTTTATCGTGAAATTGTGAGCGTTCATTTGAACCTGTTTCCATATAGGAAAGCATATCGTTCATCCAGCCCATATTCCATTTGTAGTTAAAACCTAATCCACCGTAGTGAGTTGGGGAAGTTACCTGTGGCCAATCAGTAGAGTCCTCGGCAATCATCAAAAGCTGTGAATCATATTGATATACAACTTGATTTAACTTCTTTAAAAATGCAATACCAAATTCATTTACTCGCTGACCATCTGAATTAGGCCAATAAATGATATTTGAAACCGCATCTACGCGAAATCCGTCCACATGAAAGTATTCCATCCAATACAATGCATTAGAAATTAAGAAACTCTGCACCTCTGTTTTACTTAAGTTAAAATTAGCAGTCCCCCAAGTAAAATTTTCACGATCAACTTCTGTTTCATACTCATAAACCCAAGATCCATCAAATCGATGTAAACCATGTGAATCTTTACAGAAATGACCAGGAACCCAATCCATAATTACACCAATATGATTTTGATGACATTGGTCAATAAAATACATTAAATCGTGAGGCGTTCCATAACGACTAGTAGCAGAAAAATATCCTGTTCCTTGATAGCCCCAAGAAATATCTAGTGGATGCTCCACTAGTGGCAACAATTCAATATGTGTAAATCCATGTTCAAGTACATAAGGAATGACCTCGTCTGCTAATTCACGATACGTAAAAAAGCTACCGTCCTCTTTCTTTTTCCATGATCCAACATGCATCTCATAAATAACGGTAGGACTTGTATATACTTTGTTTCTCTCTTTTTTCTGAAGCCATTTATAGTCGTTCCATTGGTATCCATCTAAGGAATAACATATGGAAGCTGTTTTTGGCCGTTCTTCAGAGAAAAAGGCATATGGATCAGACTTCAATAATATTTCACCAGTGGATGTGTGAATTTCATATTTATAAAGGCAGCCCGTTAAATCCTGCTCAACAATGAGCATCCATACCCCTTCATCATTTACCTTTTTAAATTCATAACCACTTCCATTCCAATTGTTTACATCACTAGCAAGAGATACTTGTGTTGCGTTTGGTGCCCACACACAAAATCTTGTGCATTTCTTTTCATCAATAGTAAGAACATGAGCACCAAACAGACGATAGCATTCAAAAAAATTTCCCTCATGAAACAAGTGCAGCTGGTATTCAGTTGGATGAATCAAATCCAAAATCATTCTACTCCCTACCTATTCTTTAGTTTTGTACATTACTTTTACTGTATAATTCTCGCCACTCTTTCAAATCCCTCTTTAATTTTTCTGACAATTAACTGTCCATTTCGACATAATTATCTATAAGGCCAATGTTTTCGACAGCATTCATCCCTTTAACGCAGCAAACTGCAAAAAATGATAGAAATTATTTTTTAATAGATAATAAATTTTATGATGCAGATATAGAGATATATGCTATTTATTTGGTGTTAATGAAAAAATATGTATTTTAAATTTTAAAATAACTGAAATTTGAATAATATATTCAAGAGGATTTATTTATGTGATGAGGTGGTTTTTATGAAGAAAAATGAAAGGGTTTTCATATAATTGTCGAATATTGGAAATGTTAAATGAACTTTGAGGATATTTGATATAAGAGGTAATAGAGTAGTTTGTGGAGGTATAGGAGGACCTAGAAAATCAAAAAAAACATTGAACAAATGTTCAATGTTTTTATGACCCCTACGGGATTCGAACCCGTGTTACCGCCGTGAAAGGGCGGTGTCTTAACCGCTTGACCAAGGGGCCATATGGCGGAGAAGGAGGGATTTGAACCCTCGCGCCGGTTACCCGACCTACACCCTTAGCAGGGGCGCCTCTTCAGCCTCTTGAGTACTTCCCCATATGGCTCCACAGACAGGACTCGAACCTGTGACCGTTCGGTTAACAGCCGAATGCTCTACCAACTGAGCTACTGTGGAATAATAGTAAGTTATTTTACTATCCTAAAAACACTATGGTGGGCCTAAATGGACTCGAACCATCGACCTCACGCTTATCAGGCGTGCGCTCTAACCAGCTGAGCTATAGGCCCTTATTTGGAGCGGGTGATGAGAATCGAACTCACGACATCAGCTTGGAAGGCTGAGGTTTTACCATTAAACTACACCCGCATAAAACTTATGGGGCGACTGATGGGAATTGAACCCACGAATGCCGGAACCACAATCCGGTGCGTTAACCACTTCGCCACAATCGCCATAATTCAACTGAATATAAATGGTGGCTCAGGACGGAATCGAACCGCCGACACAAGGATTTTCAGTCCTTTGCTCTACCGACTGAGCTACTGAGCCACAATATGGCGGTCCCGACCGGGATCGAACCGGCGATCTCCTGCGTGACAGGCAGGCATGTTAACCGCTACACCACGGGACCAAAGTTTTTCTCAAGTTTCCCTGAAAATAACTTTTAATTGCGGGGACAGGATTTGAACCTGCGACCTTCGGGTTATGAGCCCGACGAGCTACCAGACTGCTCCACCCCGCGACAATATTATTTTTTAAAAATGGAGGAGGTAGAGGGATTCGAACCCCCGCGCGGTATGACCCGCCTGTCGGTTTTCAAGACCGATCCCTTCAGCCGGACTTGGGTATACCTCCAACATATTATAAATGGTGGACCTTGTAGGACTCGAACCTACGACCGGACGGTTATGAGCCGTCTGCTCTAACCAGCTGAGCTAAAGGTCCAATAAATAAAGAAACCTGGTTAATAGTTTTGGTAGCGGCGGAGGGGATCGAACCCCCGACCTCACGGGTATGAACCGTACGCTCTAGCCAGCTGAGCTACACCGCCAAAGTAATTCATTGAATTTTTAATTCACATGTTCCTGAATTAATGAAGATTTTTTCACTATACTACGTTACGTGAAAAAATCTAAGTGGAGCCTAGCGGGATCGAACCGCTGACCTCCTGCGTGCAAGGCAGGCGCTCTCCCAGCTGAGCTAAGGCCCCATAAATATCGAGTTAGATGGTCGGGAAGACAGGATTCGAACCTGCGACCCCTTGGTCCCAAACCAAGTGCTCTACCAAGCTGAGCTACTCCCCGATTATAACTAATATGGCGCGCCCGAAAGGAGTCGAACCCATAACCTTCTGATCCGTAGTCAGACGCTCTATCCAATTGAGCTACGGGCGCATATTTTTCATTATAAAACTTTGGATATTTTACTTTGTAAAAATCCTTGGTGCCGAGGACCGGAATCGAACCGGTACGGTAGTCACCTACCGCAGGATTTTAAGTCCTGTGCGTCTGCCAGTTCCGCCACCCCGGCAAAATAAGTTCTTGGAGCGGAAGACGGGATTCGAACCCGCGACCCCAACCTTGGCAAGGTTGTATTCTACCACTGAACTACTTCCGCATATGGTAAGTTATTTTGCTATCGCAAAAAACTTTGGTGCGGGTGAAGGGAGTCGAACCCCCACGCCTTGCGGCGCTAGATCCTAAGTCTAGTGCGTCTGCCAATTCCGCCACACCCGCATAATGTAAAGTTATTTTGCTGAAGTAAAAAACTTTGGTGAGCCATGAAGGACTCGAACCTTCGACCCTCTGATTAAAAGTCAGATGCTCTACCGACTGAGCTAATGGCTCGTACAAATGGTGCCGGTGAGAGGACTTGAACCCCCAACCTACTGATTACAAGTCAGTTGCTCTACCAATTGAGCTACGCCGGCAAACAATGATTAGTTATCTTCACTTTGTGAAGGAAAATCATTTAAATGGATAGTTATTTTCACTTAGTGAAGGATAAATATTTTCGCTTCGCGAAAAATTTTTGGTGGAGGATGACGGGATCGAACCGCCGACCCCCTGCTTGTAAGGCAGGTGCTCTCCCAGCTGAGCTAATCCTCCATTACCGCCTGGCGACGTCCTACTCTCACAGAGGGAAACCCTCAACTACCATTGGCGCTGAAAAGCTTAACTTCCGTGTTCGGTATGGGAACGGGTGTGACCTTTTCGCTATCGCCACCAGACTATTTATGCGACACTATTTATTATAATAGTTTTCCGCAATTTTTCAAGAGAAATTTTTACCATTCTCTCAAAACTAGATAATGAATGAAGAAGAAGAAATACACGGGTATCACTTTGCATAAACGAGCTCCGGCGGCTAGTCCCTCGTGGTCATAAGCCAAAGCCTTCCAGAGGTCAGGACCTCTTACAGTCTTCGTCTTATGCCTGTCGGGCCTAACCAAGCCGCCTACGCATCTTAGATTAAGTCCTCGATCGATTAGTATCAGTCAGCTCCACACGTCACCGCGCTTCCACCTCTGACCTATCAACCTGATCATCTTTCAGGGATCTTACTAGCTTACGCTATGGGAAATCTCATCTTGAGGGGGGCTTCATGCTTAGATGC
>NZ_JBOCCY010000025.1:0-54115 GCF_050586445.1 Bacillus coreaensis | reverse complement strand
CATGTATTAGGCACGCCGCCAGCGTTCGTCCTGAGCCAGGATCAAACTCTCCAATAAAGAGTAAGATTAGCTCTTAAAGTTAAAACGTTGGCTAGTGTATTTTCAACACTAATCATTTTTTTTGTTGACGTATGATTTGTTTAGTTTTCAAAGAACAATTTATTAGCTCGTCGCTCTTGGGCGACTTTTTAATATTACCAGAAGCAACTGTGAGAGTCAATAACTTTTTTAAATTATTTTCTCAGAAGGTTAACTCCTTTTGCGGCAACAGATAATAATATATCATCATATCGAGCTGAATGCAACATGTTTTTTAATAAAAAAGTAGCGTACAAGAATAATTCATATCCTTGTACGCTACTTAGATCGTTAACGATGTCTCATCGCTGGGAATAACAATACATCTCTAATAGAAGGTGCATTAGCTAGGAGCATAACGAGTCTATCAATTCCGATTCCTAAACCACCTGTAGGAGGCATACCATACTCAAGAGCTTCAATAAAGTCATCGTCCATCATATGAGCTTCATCATTACCTTCTTCACGCTCTTTTAATTGTGCTTCAAAACGTTCACGTTGATCAATCGGATCGTTCAGCTCAGTGAAAGCATTCGCGTGTTCACGAGCCACAATGAATAATTCAAATCGATCCGTAAAGCGAGGGTCTTGATCATTTTTCTTAGCAAGAGGGGATATTTCAACCGGATGACCATATATAAATGTCGGTTGAATTAACTTTTCTTCTACTTTTTGCTCAAAGAACTCGTTAACAATATGGCCATAAAGCATAGTATCTTTAATTTCTACTCCATGTTCCTTCGCTAAAGCTCTTGCTTCTTCTACACTCATTTCTCTCCAGAAATCAGCACCTGTATATTCCTTAATTGCATCTACCATATGAAGTCTCTTCCATTCTGGCTTAAGGTTTACTTCATATTCACCGTATTGAATAGTAGTTGTCCCTAATACTTCTTGAGCAATATGAGCAATTAGATTTTCTGTAAGGCTCATAATATCTTGATAATCAGCATAAGCTTCATACAGTTCAATCATTGTAAATTCAGGATTGTGACGAGTAGATACTCCTTCGTTACGGAACACACGTCCAATTTCATAAACTTTCTCTAAGCCACCGACAATCAGACGCTTTAAATGAAGTTCGATGGCAATACGCATATATAATTCCATATCTAATGCATTATGGTGTGTTATGAATGGACGAGCAGATGCCCCACCTGCGATTGCATGCATCATAGGCGTCTCTACTTCTAGGTACCCCTTAGAATCCAGGTATCTTCTCATAGATTGTATGATCAAACTACGAGTAATGAATGTGTGTCTGCTTTCTTGACTCATAATAAGATCAACATAACGTTGGCGGTAGCGCTGTTCAATATCCTTCAGACCGTGGAATTTATCAGGAAGCGGACGTAATGACTTTGTTAAAAGCTGAAAGTCTTCTACTTTTACAGATAGCTCTCCAACTTGTGTCTTAAACAATGTTCCAGTTACACCAACAATATCTCCTAAATCAGCAAGATTAAAGATTTCATATTGCTCTTCACCTACAGCATCTTGACGAACATATATTTGCAGTTGTCCCTTTAGGTCTTGGATATGTGCAAAGCCAGCTTTACCTTTGCCTCGCTTTGTCATGATACGTCCAGCAATAGTTACCGCAATATTTTTATTTACCAGCTCTTCTTTTTCCATTTCTCCGTACTGATTAATAAGCTCTTGGGAGAAGCCAGAACGTTCAAATCTCTTTCCGAATGGATCGAGACCCTTTTCTTGAAGGGAAGCTAGTTTTTCTCTTCTGACTTGTAATTGGTCATTAAGTTCCTCATGACTCATTTTTTATCAACTCCATTTTCCTTCTTGTATCTATCAAACATCAATTGCTTGAATTTATGTAATAACACCATCTTATAAGCATACTATATTATTTTACACAAAGTGAGAAAAACAGACATTAAAAAAGTAAAATAAAATAAAAACTGCCAGCATTAACTGGCAGTTTACATAATCAAACGTATTATATTGAATGTTCGCTTAGAAGTCAAATCTTAACCTACTTGAGATTCCATCGCTTCTTTTTCTTCTTCTATAACTAAAGCTGTTAATAAAGTAACAAGGTCAGCACGAGTATTGCATTCATTAATACCATTACGCACCTTCGCATTTCCTCTAATTCCTTTTAAATACCAAGCTGCATGCTTACGCATTTCACGAACAGCTACATATTCTCCTTTAAGAGCAATAAGACGATCTAAGTGAAGTATGCACACATCAATTTTTTCACGAACGGTTGGCTCACCCATGAGCTCCCCTGATTCAAGGTATTTAACCGTACGGTAGATCATCCAAGGATTCCCTAGAGCTGCACGACCGATCATAACTCCATCACAGCCAGTTTCTTCTAGCATACGCTTTGCATCTTGAGGAGTCGTTACATCTCCATTACCGATTAATGGAATACCGATTGATTGCTTAACCTCACGAATAATATCCCAGTTTGCTTTTCCTTCGTACATTTGGACCCGAGTCCGACCGTGTAAAGAAACTGCCTTACCACCAGCTCGTTCAACGGCCTGGGCATTCTTAACAGCGTAAATATGATCTTCATCCCAGCCCATACGCATTTTTACAGTAACCGGCTTTTTCACAACATCCGTAACCGCAGAAACCATCTCGTAAATTTTATTAGGATCTAAAAGCCACTTTGCACCTGCATCGCATTTTGTGATTTTCGGAACCGGACATCCCATATTAATATCAATAATATCCGCATTAGTATTTTCATCAACGAACTTGGCAGCTTGGACTAATGTCTCTTTTTCTCCACCAAAGATTTGCAAGCTCAATGGCTTCTCTCTTTCATCGATGTAAAGCATATTCATTGTTTTTTCGTTTTTTAAGATAATTCCTTTATCACTAACCATCTCAGCACAAACTAGACCTGCACCAAACTCTTTAACAGTTAGACGAAAAGCAGAGTTACATACTCCGGCCATTGGAGCTAACACTACTTGATTTTTCATTTCCATATTACCAATTTTAAGCATGTTACCCCTCCGTCTTAATAATATATTTATTCATCCACCTCTTGTGGCATTAAATCCTTTACAGAAACTTTTAGTGCTTGAGCCGCTGTTTCCACTAAATGATCTGAAGGCATTCGATTTCCTCGTTCTATTTCGCCCAATACAGAAACAGAAACACCGATTTCCTTAGCAAACCCTTCTTGTGTAAAACCTTTTAGTTTTCGAAAAGCGCGAATACGTCTTCCCCATTTTTCTGCTTCCATATTCGTACCCCTTCTTTTTCAGCGTTCATATTGAAATAGTCCTCTATCGACTTATCCTGATTTGGTATCATGATGGAAGAATCTATCTCAAGTAATGGCGCAAGAACAAACGCGCGTTCCTGCATTCTTGGATGTGGAACAATTAGGTTCTCTGCTTCAATATTTTCTTGATTGTAGAGCAAAATGTCAAGGTCTATTATTCTTGGGCCCCACTTGAATTCCCTTTTTCTCCCTAAATCTTTTTCAATACGAAGGCAGATTTCTAATAATTCATCCGGCGTAAGTGTGGTTCTAACCGAGATTACCATATTTAAAAAGTCATCTTGTTCCGTATATCCAACCGGAACCGTATCATAAATAGAGGAGCATTTTACCAAATGAATTTCTTTTTCCACTTTTAAATAATGAATGGCATTTACTAGGTTTTTATATCGATCTCCCATATTTGTACCTAAGGAAATATAGGCCAAGTTATTCATTTGATCTACTCCTCATTATTTCAACTGCGACTGATTCATAATGTCCTTGAATCGGTGGATCAGGCTTGATTACCTTTACCGTTACAGCATGGGCTTTAGGAAATTCCCTTAAAACGCGTGAAGCAATTTCCTCAGCAACTGATTCTACTAGCTTAAATGGTTTACCTTCCACAATATCTTTACACAGTTGGAAGAGCTCACCATAGTTAATGGATTCATTCAAGTTGTCACTTTGGCCCGCCTTCTTTAAATCTACTTCAACAACAAGATCAACCATAAATCTCTGACCCAATCGATTCTCTTCTGGGAATACACCATGAAAACCATAAAATTGCATACGGTTAACGTAAATTTTATCCATCATATTCTCCTTTTCCCATCATCGCATCCATCATTTTTGCCATTCGACTAATTTCCTTCACATCGTGAACTCTGACGATTTGGCATCCCTGTTGAATACCGTAACATACGGTTGCTCCTGTTCCTTCCATTCGTTCATGTACAGGTAAGTCTAATACTGCACCTATCATTGATTTTCGAGACGTTCCGAGAAGAACAGGGTAACCGATAGCTACAAGCCTATGTAGATGTCTCATCATTTCCAAGTTTAACTTTACATTCTTCGCAAAACCAATGCCGGGATCTAATATAATTTGTTCGTCACTCACACCAGCATCCTTCACTAGAGTTATGCTTTCATATAAATCATTCATAACATCCCTGAAAAAAGACTGATAGTTCCGATCCTCCCGGTTATGCATGAGAATGATAGGTGCCTTTGTTTCAGCTGCTACTTGTTTCATATTCGCGTCAGCCTTAGCACCCCATACATCATTAATAATATGAGCTCCAGCAGCCAGTGCCTCTCTAGCAACATCTGCTTTGTATGTATCGATGGATATAGGAACATCAACTGCTTTTGATATTGCTTTAATAATAGGAACCACACGTTCAATCTCTTCCTCTGAAGGTATAAATCTCGCCCCAGGCCTTGTGGACTCCCCACCGATATCAATGATATCAACTCCTTCTTCCACCATCTCAATCGCTCGTTTGACCGCTTCATCAATTCTATTAAAGCTTCCACCATCAGAAAATGAATCAGGGGTAGCATTTAAAATTCCCATGATGATTGTTTTCTTCTCGAAATCTAATGTATATGGTCCAGCAGTAATCAATTGGTCCGCCTCCTAATTCCTTTGTTGAATTATTTCTCTTCTACTCCAAAGTCTATTTGAACACAAACGATACTCTTTGTGCAGCTCCTGAAAAAACTCACCCTTTACACCAGGAAATACAAGTGAATCTAATTTAGAAATAGCGACAATCTCTTGAATCGAGTTTGTAACAAATATCTCAGTTGCTTTATTCAGTACGTCTGGTTTATAAAAACCTTCCTTAACCTGTACAACCTTTTTTCTAGCAAGCTCTATAATAAATGATCGGGTGATTCCATTTAATATTCCTGTACCAAGGTCAGGGGTAAACAATTGGTTATCTATTACCCAGAAAATATTTGAGACGATTCCTTCTGCTATAAAACCATCCTCCGTTAGAAAAATCCCTTCCACATCTGTCCGATTTCCTATTTCTTTTTTTGCCAATAGATTATTCATATAGTGGTGAGACTTCAAACGTAAGGGGCCTTCTGGAGTATTTCGACTGAGCTTTAGAAACTGAACTTCCTTCTCTATCGGTCCACCGGCTTTGGAAAGAGGCTTTACAAACATCATTACATTGGCATGTTCATACGGCTCTACTGGTAAACCGACCGCTCCGACCCCTGCTGATACATTTAGTCGAATATAAGCATTGGATAACTGGTTCTTTTCCAATAGAAGCTTGAGCGCTTGAATCACTTCGTCTTTATTTAGGATTTTTTGAATTCCAATCATCGCTAGACTGCTATTTAGTCGTTCAAGATGATCCTCTATTAAAAAGGGATGATCTTCATATACACGAAATGTTTCAAATAATCCCATGCCATAAAGGAACCCATGATCAAAAGGAGAGATTCTTGCCTCCTCCTCCTTAATCATTTCTCCATTCATATACAAATACATCAATATCCCTCATTCTTTGGAGACAATTCCATTTTGTAATACGAAACAAAATTCTGAAGCAATTGTTTCCCTGCCATTGTCATAATAGACTCTGGGTGGAATTGAACCCCCTCTACCGGAAGATCCTTATGCCTGATTGCCATGATTTCTCCTTCTTTCGTCCAAGCAGATATTTCAAAGCATTCTGGCAGCGTCTCTCTCTTTACAATTAAAGAGTGGTATCTTGTTGCGGGAAAAGGGTTTGGTAATCCTTCAAAGATTGTTTTTCCATCATGATACATTAGAGAGGTCTTACCATGCATTAACCGCTCTGCTTGCACGACATCTCCCCCGAATACTTGAGCGATCGACTGATGACCTAGGCATACTCCAAAAACGGGAATCTTTCCTGCAAATTCCTCTATTGCTCGTAATGATATCCCTGCTTCATTCGGACTACATGGGCCAGGTGAAACCATAAGAAAGTTTGGACCTAACTCTTGAATGTCTTGAATACTTATGGCGTCATTTCGCTTAACTTCCAAAGTCTCACCAAGTTCACCTAAGTACTGAACAAGATTAAAAGTAAATGAGTCATAATTATCTATCATTAAAATCACTGGAATTCACCTTTTTCTGCCAATTCTTTTGCTCTCCATAGAGCCATTGCCTTTTTCAAAGATTCTTTGTATTCATGTTTAGGATTGGAATCTATGACGATTCCTGCTCCCGCTTGTACAAAAGCTTGTCCTTCCTTTACTAGCATGGTTCGAATGACAATATTAATTTCCATGTCATCATTAAAACCAATCCAACCCATGGAACCTGTATAAATTCCGCGTTGAACCGGCTCGAGCTCTTCAATAATTTCCATTGTTCGGACCTTAGGGGCTCCTGTAATCGTACCACCAGGAAAGGCTGCATCAATTAAATCAAAAGATGTTTGATCCGGTCGTATGACACCTCTAACATTCGAGACAATATGCATCACATGCGAATATCTTTCAATAACCATAAATTCGTTTACTTCAACCGTTCCGTACTCACAAACTCTTCCTAAATCATTTCGTTCTAAATCAACGAGCATCACATGCTCTGCTCTCTCTTTTTCATTTTCAATGAGTTCCTTTGCAAGTCTGAGATCTTCTTCTTCATTCTCTCCTCGAGAACGAGTCCCAGCAATCGGCCTTGTACTAACCTCTTTTCCATGCTTTTTAACAAGGAGCTCGGGAGACCCACCTACAATCTGAAACTCAGGGGTATGTAAATAACTCATATAAGGTGAAGGATTCAATTGTCTAAGCTGGTCGTATACATTCACCGCTGGAATAGATATTGCTTTTGCTTGACGGACAGATAAATTCACTTGAAAGATGTCGCCTTGAGCAATGTACTCCTGAATTCTTTCTACCGCTTTCATAAACTGCTCGTCGCTCATGGAAACATGAAGATCATCATTATGAGGAGTAATTCTTTCTTGTTCAAACTTCAAGAGTGCGCTTGTCCACTTTGACTCCCACTCATCGAGATCATCTGGACTTTCATATCCCTTCTCTTGAATCTGCAAGAGCCAGAGTGTTTCCTTTTCATGGTCAAACACAAACCATTCATTAAAGAGGAAAAAATAAACCTCAGGCATGTCCAAATCATCCGATGAAAATCTAGGCAGTTTCTCTATATAGCGCACATAATCATAGCTGATATAACCTATAAGGCCTCCTTGAAAATCCGGAAGCCCTTCCTGATGCTCAAGCGTATATTGAGCAAGATACTCTTTCATTAAATGAAGAGGATTCCCTTGTAGTTCCTGTTTATTATCCTTTTCAACAATCGTTAGTTTGTTGTTTTTCCCAATAAAGATTGTTTCTGGTCCAAAAGCGGCAATATTGTATCGTCCACCTCGGCCACTTTCTAACAACACATGGTGTTGATATGACCCAGAAAGCTCTCTGTACTTCTGGTAAAACCTTTCTTTATCAAAAGGTATCTGTTTGCTAGTTAATGTTAGTATTTTCAAAAAAGGTTCTCCCCTTTAAAAAAGTGAAAATAAAAGTGCCTTGTCTTATTTTACTATTTGCATAAATAAAAACAACAGCCCTAGGGACTGTTGCTTAGATTTGATTAATCTTCGAATTGATATAATGGAGTACTTAGGTAACGCTCACCGTTACTTGGAATAATTGCCAGCACTTTCTTACCTGCTCCAAGCTCTTTTGCTACCTTCAATGCAGCACAGATAGCTGCACCCGAAGAGATTCCTCCAAGAATTCCTTCTTCCTTTGCTGCACGACGTGCATATTCGAAAGCTTGGTCATTAGAGATTTGAATCACTTCGTCGTATACCTTTGTATCAAGAATATCAGGGACAAAACCTGCACCGATCCCTTGAATTTTGTGTGGACCTGGCTTACCACCTGATAATACAGGTGAATCAACTGGTTCAACCGCAAAAATTTTAACATTGTCAAAAGTTTGCTTAAGAACTTGACCAGCTCCTGTAATCGTTCCACCCGTTCCGATCCCTGAAACGAATGCATCAAGACCTTCACTCATTTGCTCAACAATTTCCTTACCTGTCGTTCTTCTGTGAACTTCAGGGTTAGATAGGTTTTTAAATTGTTGTGGCATAAAGTAGCCATTTTCTTTTGCAAGTTCTTCCGCTTTACGAATAGCTCCGCCCATTCCTTCTGGACCAGGTGTTAAAACAAGCTCTGCTCCGTATGCACGAAGGAGGTTACGTCTTTCCATACTCATCGTTTCAGGCATAACTAAAATAGCTCTGTATCCTTTTGCTGCAGCAACCATGGCAAGACCAATTCCCGTGTTACCACTCGTTGGCTCAACAATCGTATCTCCAGCCTTAAGTTCTCCACTCTCCTCAGCTGACTCAATCATCGCAAGAGCAATACGGTCTTTTACTGAGCTTCCTGGATTCATATATTCAAGCTTTAAGTATACATCTGCGCTACCTTCTTCAACAAGGCGATTAAGCTTCACAATCGGCGTTTGCCCGACTAGTTCTGAAATAGAGTTTGCTACACGTGCCATCAACAACCACTCCTTATTCCGACTATTTTTATTGGTTTAATTTAATTTATATCATAAATTTGCCATGTGTCAATCTTTTTACACAAAACTTCACTGATTTTTCAAGTAAAAAATCGTTCTAATGAACTATCCTAGTTCTGTTCGTAAAACCAATCAACCTTAGCTTCTTCCCAAAAGTCACGCGCCGTTGCAGTTACATCCATTTGCTCTAAGGCTATTTGTCTCCGAATACTGTCTTTGACATCCTTATACTCGAACGTTCTCCCTTTTATCTGATCGTGAAGCATAACAATGGAAAAACCATTATCTGTTTTAATCGGACCTGTCCACTCATTTTCCTTCAACTTCTTGACAGCTGCTAAGTAGTCGCGGGCATACTGGTCCATTTCTTCACTAACATAACCAATATCGCCCCCTTGATTTGCACTGAATTCATCAATGGAACGTTCCCTTGCTAATGCCTCAAAACTTGTACCCTGTTCAAGTTCCTCTAGCGCCTTTTTTGCTTCTTCTTCCGTCTCTACAATAATATGAGAAAGGTGGTAAGCGGTTGGAATTTCGTACAGGCTAGAATTTTCCTCATAAAACTTTTTTAAATCCTCTTCTTCCACTACCACGTCTTTTGTCAGAAGCTCATCAAGCATGATGCTATATTGAATTTGCTGTCTCCATTTTTCTTCATCTAGGTTCTCATTAGATCCTGACCCGTACATGGTTTTCACCAAAAGAAGCTCTCTATCTACTGCTTTTTTTGAAATGGAGATGTCATATTTTTCAGCTAAATGAGCAATTGCTTTTTGATCAATCATCTCACTTAATATATCACGTCCATAACGCTCTTCCATTTCCCCAAGCCATTCCTGTCTAGTTATTGTCTCATTCCCTATCGTTGCCACTACCTCTTTACTACCACCGTTATCCCGTGATAAGAAAAAAATAATGGTTGCACAATTTAGCAAGAGAAGGCCGACAACTAAAGACTTTAAATACCTTTTATCCACCATTTCTCCCCCAGGTTTTAATTAAAATTTCGCCTGTTCCTTTAGGACTTCTAATTCTTCTTTCGTAAACTGATATTTTTCATTACAGAAGTGGCATTGCGCTTCCGCTTGGCCATCTGTCACAATCATATCTTCTATTTCCTCTTTACCTAGAGAGATAATTCCATTCGAGAATTTCTCCTTTGAACATGTGCAAGAAAAAGTAACAGGTAAGGTTTCAAGGATTTTTACGTTTTCTTTACCTAGTAGCTCATTTAGTATTTGCTCAGGAGTGAGGCCCTTTTCAATCATCTTAGAGATCGGTTCAATGGTTTTTAAGCGAGCTTCTATTTCTGCAATCGTTTTATCTTCTGTTCCAGGCATTAACTGGATAATAAATCCACCTGCAGCAAGAATACTATTATCAGGATTGACTAAGACACCCACTCCAACAGATGAAGGAACTTGTTCTGAAGTGACAAAGTAATAAGTAAAGTCCTCACCCAGTTCTCCTGAGATAAGAGGTACTTGGCCTGTAAAGTTCTCACGTAGCCCAATATCTTTAACAACTGATAAAAAACCATCTGTTCCCACTGCTCTTCGAACATCCAGCTTTCCATGTTCATTCAAATCAAAATGAGTTTGAGGATTGGTTACATATCCGCGTACTTCCCCTTTTGCATTTGTATCAATTAAAATCGGACCAAGTGGACCCCCACCATTTATTCTAATAGTGATTTTTTCTTCCCCTTTTAACATAGCACCCATCATTACCCCTGCAGTCATAGCTCTCCCTAAGGCAGCTGATGCCGTAGGCCATGTATAATGGCGTCTTTGTGCCTCTCCTACTGTTTCTGTACTCCTAGCTGCGTAAGCACGAACTTGCCCGTCATAGGCAAGAGCTTTTATTAAATAGTCACCCATTTGTTTACCCCTTTCAGTCATACAAAGCTGTTATCTTACTTTATCGTTTCCAAATTTCTTTTATAAATTATTTGAAGACCTTTTAATGTTAAAAATGGGTCTACAATATCAATAATATTGGATTCCTGTGCAATGAGGTTGGATAATCCCCCTGTAGCAATAACGGTAGGCTTTGCTCTACTTTGATCCTTCATACGTTTGACAATTCCCTCCACCTGACCTACATAGCCATATAGAATCCCCGCTTGCATGGCCGCAACCGTATTTTTCCCTACCACCCCATCTGGACGAGCAATTTCTATCCTTGGAAGCTTGGCAGCCCTAGTATATAGAGCTTCTGTTGAAATATTAATACCAGGAGCAATGGCTCCTCCCATATATTGCTTATGTTCATCTATGTAACAATAGGTTGTTGCCGTACCAAAATCAACGATGATCAATGGACTTCCATACTCATGAATAGCAGCTACTGCATTAACTATCCGGTCTGCTCCAACTTCTCTTGGGTTTTCATACTTTATATTTAACCCCGTTTTGATTCCTGGTCCAACAACTAAGGGCTTTATATGGAAATACTTTTGGCACATACGTTCTAAAGAGAACATGATAGGCGGTACAACGGAAGAGATAATGATTCCGTCTATATCCGAAAAAGAAAGATTGGCATGCGTAAATAGATTCTTAATAATCATTCCAAACTCATCTTCTGTTTTTGAACGGTTTGTTTCTATTCTCCAATGATGTTTTAATTCCTCTCGATCATATACACCTAACACAATATTGGTATTACCCACGTCAAATACAAATATCAAACGTCTCACCACTTTATTAAAATTTCTTATCCTTTAGTTTCATTCTGCCAACATCATACCATAACTATCCAACGCAAGCATAGAAAAGAGGCACTCAGTAGATGAGTACCTCTTAAGATTTATTATTCTTTTTTACTTCTTAAATCAGGTAGTGTACTTTCATTTGAAGATGCCTCATCTATTGACGATTCTTCTTCTTTCTTACCGCCGATGTTCACTTTCACATCATCTACCACTGATGTTGTAGGGTTTGCATCAACACCATCCTCACTAGATGGTCGATCAGGAAGTGATCCTTTTTCAACTAGGTGCTTAATTTGCTCAGCATCTAGAGTTTCTACTTCAAGAAGTGTATTTGCTATCAAATCAAGTTTATCTCGGTTTTCAGTGAGAAGCTTTTTCGCTTTAGCGTAACACTCTTTAATAATGGTTTGGATCTCAAGATCGATATCATATGCAATCTTATCTGAATAGTTTTGTTCATTATGAATGTCTCGCCCTAAGAACACTTGACCACCAGAAGTTTGACCAAATTGTAATGGACCTAACTTCTCACTCATTCCGAACTCTGTAACCATTCGGCGAGCAATTCCTGTTGCACGTTGGAAGTCGTTATGAGCGCCTGTACTTACTTCACCGAAGACAATTTCCTCAGCAACACGTCCTCCTAGTAAGCCAACAATTTTATCAAGTAACTCAGGTTTCGTCATGAAGTAACGATCTTCTTTTGGAAGCATTACCGCATATCCACCTGCTTGCCCACGAGGGACAATCGTTACCTTATGCACCATTTCAGCTTCCTCTAACACCACACCAATAACGGTATGGCCCGCTTCATGGAAAGCAACAATATTGCGTTCTTTCTTAGATATGACACGGCTCTTTTTCGCAGGTCCCGCAATAACACGGTCTGTCGCTTCATCAATATCTGTCATATCAACTTTTTTCTTATTTCGACGAGCTGCAACTAATGCTGCTTCATTCAATAAGTTCTCGAGATCTGCTCCAGAGAACCCTGGAGTACGAGCTGCAATCGCTTTTAAGTTAACTGATTCATCAAGTGGCTTGTTACGCGCATGTACTTTCAACACTGCCTCACGACCAACAACATCTGGACGATCCACAGTTATTTGACGGTCAAAGCGCCCTGGACGTAGTAACGCAGGATCTAAAATATCTGGTCGATTTGTAGCGGCAACGATAATAATTCCTTCGTTTGCTCCGAATCCATCCATTTCAACAAGCAATTGGTTTAACGTTTGTTCACGCTCATCGTGTCCACCACCAAGCCCAGCACCACGCTGACGTCCAACTGCATCAATTTCATCAATAAAGATAATACAAGGTGCATTCTTCTTTGCATTTTCGAATAAGTCACGTACACGCGATGCCCCTACCCCAACAAACATCTCAACAAAGTCTGAACCACTAATGGAGAAGAATGGAACACCTGCTTCACCAGCAGCCGCACGGGCTAATAGTGTTTTACCGGTACCTGGAGGTCCTACCAAAAGTACTCCTTTTGGAATACGCGCACCTAGTTCTGCAAATTTACGAGGATCTTTTAAAAATTCAACGACTTCAACGAGCTCTTGCTTCTCCTCATCAGCGCCAGCTACATCTTTGAAACGAACCTTCTTCTTGTCGTCATTGTAAAGCTTCGCCTTGCTCTTTCCAAAATTCATGACACGGCTTCCACCGCCTTGTGCCTGATTCAAAAGGAAGAAGAACAAAATAAAGATAATGACAAACGGAATAATAGAAGTAAAGAAAGTTACCCAACCACTTGTTTCCTTCGCAGGAAGCACATCTACAGTAGGATCAGCCTGCTCAATCCTTTGTAATAGACTTTCACTGTTCCATACGTAAGTAATAAATGTTTTTCCTTCTTCTGCACCTTCAAGTGTCCCACGAACTTCATAAACTCCTCTTTCAGGCTGAACTGAGATGGACTCCACCTGTTTAGCTTCAAGATGGTCTACGAATTTACTATAAGATATATTTTCGGTCGGTTCATTATTACCATTAAAAAAGCTAACCACACCAATAATCACTAGAAAAATTAATAAATAAAAGATGGTATTACGAAAAATCCGATTCATCCCTTACCTCCTCCCACGGGTAAACAAACTATAGTAAATAGTAACATAGAAAATTGTTCCAGTATATGAATATGCCTATTTAATATGCATACTATACTAATTCTTTTGTCGTACGCTTACTCGTTATTTGTTGTGTAAACTTCCGGCTTCAAAACCCCAATATAAGGTAAATTACGGTATTTCTCCGCATAATCGAGACCATAACCTACAACAAACTCATCAGGAACGATGAATCCAACATAATCTGCCGCTATATCAGCCTTACGTCCAGTAGGTTTATCTAATAATGTGACAATATTAATCGACTTTGCTTTGCGGTAACGGAAAAGCTCAACAAGATAGCTAAGTGTTAACCCACTATCAATAATGTCTTCGATTATTAATATATCTCTACCCTCTACTGAAGTATCTAAATCCTTCAAAATCTTCACTTCACCAGAAGATACCGTTGAATTTCCGTAACTTGACACATCCATAAAATCCATTTCAAGGTATGTATCCATTCGTTTTAAAAGATCTGACATAAAAGGCATCGCACCCTTAAGTACGCCAATTGCTAATGGGAACTTATCACTATAATCATGTGATAGTTTTGCCCCTAACTCCTTGATTTTCTCCTGAATTTCTTCTTCAGAAAATAAAACTTTTTCAATGTCATTTTTCATCATGATTTGTTTGTGCCCCCTAGAAGATCATTGCTTGTTATATTGTAATAGTATGTATTTCTTTTCATCAACTTGAACGAAAGAAGATATATCTGATTTCTTTATGCCAGGAATCCAAATGATATGATCATTTGAGTCTGTAACAATAGGCCACCTATTTCTCTCTTTAATGGGTAGCTTCAGATCAATAAAGATATCTTTAATCTTTTTTGTTCCTTTCATCCCTTTCACTCTCATTCGATCTCCCTCTCTCCTTGTTCTGACCTTCAGCGGAAGATTGCTGTAGGTTAAAGGAAGTAGAAGTTGATTAATGTTAGTATATTCTATTTCTTTATCAAGATATTCCCAAGTCATGAAATCCCCTGTTGGTAATACTGTTTTTCCAACCTTTAATTCAATTTCAAAGGTTACATCCTTTGGTAGGGTATGTTGAAATTGAAATTGTAACTCTCCATATGAACGAGTTACCTTTAATTTTTCAGGTAAATCAATCACACCGGAGGGCTGAGGATTGTTGATAAGAGAAAAGATCTGTTCAATATGAATAGCAGAAAGGGAAGCTGGTTGTTGCTTATAAAGATAGTTTAATATTAGTTTAATCACTCTTCTTTGTAAAGGCATTGGCATTGAGCATAGGGTTTGAATGTCAACAACATTTTTTTCTTCACTTTGAAAACTTATGACCTTTGTTAATTGCTGGTTTGCCAAGTCTTCCAAAAAGCACTCTGTCTCTTCCATTTCCTCACTAAACCTTTGAAAATGCTCATGTACCCTAGGGTTTTCAGCTTTCAAAAAAGGAAGGATGGTGTGGCGAAATCGATTTCTACTATATCTGTCACTTTCATTACTAGGGTCTCTTCTTGGATCTAACAAATGTCTTTGGCAGTATTCTTCTATTTCTTGTTTAGAGGCGCAAAGAAAAGGTCTTAGAAGGGTCCCTCTATCAAATGGTCTTGAAAAAGGGATACCGACTCTAGCTTTTCCTGAACTTCCTCTTGTTAACCTCATAATTACCGTTTCCATTTGGTCATCCCCGTGATGTCCGAGCATCAAATAGCGAAGGTTTTCCCTTCTCATCGTTTCTTGAAAAAAAGAGTATCTGCATTCTCTAGCAGCTACCTGGGAGCTCAACCCTGTTTCTTCCATGTACAATGGTACATTTATAGAACGAACCGTTATAGGAATGTTCCTTTCTTCACAAAAGGACTGTACAAACCTTGCTTCACGCTCGGACTCACCTCCTCTAAACATATGATTGACATGTGCAACAAAAAGTTTTAATTGGTAACGCTCTTGACGCCTCCATAGGAAATGCAGAAGTGCAAGGGAATCTGGGCCTCCCGATACACCAACTAAAATGCTGGCTCCCATTAAGTTTATTTGTTTTCGAGTTAGAAAAGCTTCTACTTTTTGTTCAAGCATGAGATTCTTCCTTACTTCATTGTCTTATCATTAGCTTACCATGTTCTATACATTCCTTCAAAAACTAAGGGATTTATTTATTATTTTTTTATAACTGCCCATAAATATAAAGGAAATAAAGAAAGGACAGCGTCGTTACAATGAGCATTGTTTCAAGGGCATGCCTTTTCTTTTTCTTTTTTACAACAGTTTGACGACTTTGACCCGTTTGATTTTGCGCCTGGCTTCTTTGCTGCTGCACAGATGGTTTAGAGCGTTGCTTTTGTGATTGTATATTGGATGCCTTCGTTGTATTGGGCTGAATAGGAGCATGATTACCTTCAATTATTGCTTTTCTCATGTCCATAGCTGATTGGTATTTCCCTTGCAGTGCATGAATGATCACTTGCTCAAATTTTAGTAATTCAGACTTTTGTCTAATCATCATTTGTAACTGATTAAGACCTCCTGAGGTTTTCTGGAACCGCTTTGGATATGCGGTATTGATCATAATCATCGCAACTGCAAATAAGTCGTAAGCTGGATCTGCTTTTCTTGATCCAAGACCCCAATAGCCTCTATCATAAAACTCTGTGAATTCTTTGATTGCTCTTCCTTGAATGGTTGTACCTCCAACATCAATACATCGTATTTTCGATGGTGGACCTGTAACGATTAAATTTTCTGGCTTTAAGTCCCCAAAAGTCCATCCATTGACATGCAATAGATGGAGATCGGAGAGTAACTGTAGCACAAGAACTTCAATCCATACTGACCCCTTTTGTTGTATAAACGTTAAAAAGTCCGGACCTTTAATATATTCCATTGCATAAAAGGATACCTTTCCTGACGGTCTTATCCAATCATCCACATCAACCAAAGAAGGCCCTAGGGTTGACCCTTGGACCTTGGCAAAGGATTTGAGGACATTGACCTCAGAAGTAATTGACATGCCATTATGACTCAACTTTAATGCTATATACTGATTTAAGTACTGAGCAAGATAAACAATTCCATTTGCTCCATACCCAAGCTCCTTGACAATTACATATCTATTCTTATGCCATTTCCCTTCAACAATTGTTCCAGCTGTTAAATTAGACAGATTCTTCAAAGAATTGTTCATCATCACGAGAAAGTAGGCTCCTTAACGAACGTTTTTTCTTAAAGGATGACAGTGCTTCACGGAGTGCGGGACCAGTAGGTGTAATTCCACCTGTTGTAAGTTTTGAAAAAATACTACTTAATGATTCTAACCTCGGGGTCCAATCTAGCAATTTTTCGACATCATTCTTTTTCCCGGGAAATACAAATACGGAAAAATGATTGTCACCTGACCTAGCATTAAGGCTTAACGATAGGTCTAATAAAGCCTCTTTAACAGTTGGAAGCTTGTGTTTCATACTTGCGCTTGTGTCGACAAGAATCAACACTTCCAGTTCTACCTTTTCTCCAAGCTCATCAACAACCTCCATTACTTCGCCTCGTTTTTCCGGAGGTAAGTCCTCTACTGTCTGTGAACCACCTAAAATTTGCTGTAATTCCTTATTTACCACTCCTTGAAGTGTTTGTGTCATCGCCTTTCTTGTAACCATTTGTACGGTTTGAGAAAGCTGCTGTGCATAGACTACTTGACTTACTCCTCCACCAGATAATGCAATATTCTCAATTTCTCTTAAACCTTGATCATCAATAACATCCTGTTCCATCACTCCAATAACATTTACAGTGATCCCTTGTTCTTTTGCTAAAGCTGAAACAGCAATTGGGTCCTCTCCTTGGTTTGAGCATCCATCAGTTATCAAAAGAATTTGTTTTAATGTGCCAGTTTTCATTCGATTCCCCTCCACGTCTACATATTGATAACATTTTCGACTAGTTGGAGAGGAAATATACATATCTTTTCTCTTTACTGTATAAAATAACTAGTTTGCTTTTTGTCGATATTTATTAACCGGTATAGAGGACCACTTCGGAGTATTATGTTTAATCTTTGAAACAACGACTGTCATATCATCCTCAATATACCCTGAACGAGAGCGAATCACCTCTTCCATAATTAAATCAGCCACCTCTTGTGGATCGTCCGTAACTAACTCTCCGATTTTCCGTTTCATCCAAAGGTCATAGTTCTCTACATGCTTAGGCCCTTCAAATACTCCATCACTCATCATAATCAGGAGATCACCAGCCTTTAATTGTTCACTTACCACATCCACATCAAACTCCTGAATAATCCCCATCGGAAGATTACTCGCTTGGACTTTAATAACTGCGTTCCCCCTCTTAATAAAACTTGGTGTTGAACCAATTTTCAAGAAACGTACAGCGGCATTTTGAAGATCAATCATTGCTAAATCTAAAGTTGAGAATATTTCATCCGTTGTGCGCAGAGATAGGACAGAATTGACTGACTTAATGGCCACCTTCTCCTCTATTCCCGATTGCAGAATTTTCTGTAGAAGTTGAAGAGTTTCCTGGCTCTCGATATGGGCTCTTTCCCCATTTCCCATGCCATCGCTAATGGCAACAGCATACTTTCCACCACCAAGCTCAATCGTTGAATAACTATCACCTGATACAAAGCCCCCATCCTTTGCCGCATGAGCAACCCCTGTATCAATTGTAAAAGCCTTCGCCGAATGGAACGTTACATGACAATAACCATTTGGATAGGAAGCACACTCTTCTGCATTTACAACGATGTTTTCCCCTAATATGTCTGATAACATAGGTGCGATGATCTTTTCACATTCTCCATGTCCATTACAATATGGAATGGTTATATCTATATCAACACTTCCTTGTTCAAGGCTATAGATTTCAACATGTTCTATATGAACACCATACTCTCGTAATGCTTCAAGTATAAGTTCTTCTTGCTTATAATGATTATCTCTTTCCCTTTGAATCTCCTTTGCAAAGTTCCCCATGACCGTTGAAACACCCAGGAGTTGGTCAGCCACAAGTCTTCTACTTTCCTGCACTTGTTTCTTCAGCTTTTGATTCGCTTGATAGAAGGTTAATTCCTGTTGAATCGCATCGACTACCTTTTTGGACTTTGTGCAATGTTTCTCCCAGTCTCGTGAAAGCTTTAATGGCACAACACCAGAGTTTTGATCCATTTCATTCATAATATCTTTCATATATTCATAAGTTGTATTAAAGTTTCTGGACCAGCAATTTTCCTTTTTAAAGCAAGTTTGACAGGTCTTTTCTGTTACGTTTCCTAGGAAAAAGTCAAGTTCTCTATCTTTGTCTATTTCTCCACTATCATCTAATGATGAAAAACTGTCTGACAGAGCTTGAAAGACAGAAGAGAATTGTTCTACTCTTTGTGCAGTTACATCCCTCATTTTTCTCATATACTGCTGTTGCTCAGCAGAATACTCGGGTGTTCCAGGGATATGCTTGGCTAGTTTAGATGTTAGTGCTTGAGGTGTCAGGAAAAATAATAGAATCGCAGCAGATGTTTCTAAGACGGTTTTGTAAAGAGAACCACCACCCTCTCCGTACATGCCAATTAATAAAGTTGCTATTAATAATCCAACGGCTACTCCTACTTTTTTCCCCTCTTTTAAAAGTCCTCCTAACAGCCCCGAAAAGGCTAGTAAACTCATATGATAGAAACTAGTAATGTTCGCCAGACTGAATATTAATCCCGTCACAACTCCGACAGTAGAGCCTACGGTTGCCCCAGCAACAAAGGAGAATACTAATACTAAATACCTCGACATAATATGTTCAATAGATAAATCATACAATGACCAACCAATGGTCCCTGTCATAATAGATGCCAGCATAATAATAAGACATACGATTTCTTCGGTTTTTAAAGTTTGTCTTCTTTTACTTATTGAAAGAAGAGGGATACTCTGAAGGAAAATTAGGGTTAATATGAAGCCAAGACTAGCCTCAACCCCTGCCATCATTCCATCGTAAAGTGATACATTGCCTGTTGTTAGATAGCTTTTTCCAATCTCACCAATACCCAAAGTGAAGAATACATAAAAGGGGATTGCACGAACTTCTGTTTTCAACCATCTTTTCGTTAGTCGAAAGGCAAATAAAAAGAGAAAAGCTGTGCAAAAAGCAAAAGCGGAATTTACAATTGAAAGGGTTGCTGCACCAGCTACTAGTCCGATTAAAGCAAGAGGAGCTTTGTCCTTTTTTACGAAATAGACAGCCGCAAAAAAAGGAAGGGCAAAAGGCGTTAGTTTAGCCAATATAAGGGCTCGTCCAAGCAAAAATCCGATGAGTAGTAGAAGAATTCCTTTCTTTACGAAAAACGTCTCTAACTTTGCTTGTAGCTTGCTCAACATATTTCCAAACTCAATCTTATGTTTATTAAAATTGACATCACCGACAGGATCAATAATATTCCTTTCTACCTTTTCCATAATTTTTACACCCCATTTTTGTTTCGTTGCAAGCATTATAAAAAACATAAGTTCAAAATTTTGTCATAATTACTCAACATATTCCAATTTTCCTTCGACGTAATTCTTGGATTAATACAAGAATTATTCAATAACGTGACAAGATTCTATATATTTCTTCGCTTTCGGAACTATATTCATAACTTCGGAAGTCAAAACCCCTTCCAAAAAGAAAGGGGTTTTTGTAGAAATTATGGGAATAAAAATAGTCATTTTTTATAGAAATTTATGAACCCATACAAAAAGGCAAGCCGTTTTTCGGCTTGCCTTCATATTTATTAATGTATAAGCAGCAAGTTACCCTCTTCTAGCTCCTCTTCCACCGCGCTTAGACTCAGTATTACGCTTAAGAGAAGACAGTCGATCTTCACTATCTTTTAAGAAACGAGCCATTTTAGACTCAAAGTTCTCTTTAGCAGGCATTCTATCATTTGCTTTCCCTTGACGCGGACGCCCTGCTCCTCTTGAATCATTTCCGCCACCACGATATGGTGGTCTTTCCGATCTTTCTGGACGAGAGCTACGTTCAGGTCTCTCAGGTCTTTCAGGTCGATCCACAGCTTTTTTAATTGATAAACCGATCTTCCCATCTTTCTCAACATTGATAACTTTTACTTCAACTTGGTCACCAACTTTTAGATGGTCATTAATGTCCTTAACATAATTATCTGCAACTTCACTAATGTGAACAAGACCTGTTGATCCTTCCGGTAGCTCTACAAAAGCTCCAAAATTAGTAATGCCTGTTACCTTTCCTTGTAACTTGCTGCCTACTTCGATTGACATAAAAAGAATGTTCCTCCTTAAGAATATAAAAAATCATACTTTATATATATTATACAGAAAGGAAAAAAAGCGTGTCAATAAGCCGAGTTACCGGTTCATTTTTCCTTGTCATTTTTTTCCTCTGGGAGGTTGAAAATTATCTCGTTACTATTGGAAAGAAAGAAATCCTTTCTTGCTAATTTAGCGATATATTCTTCATCATTTAACTTAATGATTTCCTCTTTAAGGATGGTTTCATCCTTTTTTAAGGCGACTAGTTCCTGGTCCGCCTTTTGCTTTTCTTCCTTCATTGCCTCTAGAGTCGCGGATTGCCTTAGGAGTGTAGATACAATAAAGTATGCTGCTAATCCTACAATTACAATAAAAACAATAAGCCTTCTCATAAGCAGAGTTCTTTTTCTTGCATTTTGAATCACTGCCATTTCCTGATGCTCCACATATTGTGACGGTATTTTTGTTATATTGCGTTTTCTAACAACACTCACCTCGGCGTTCCCTCCTTACTCTTTGTCCTTTCTCCACCTAGAAAGAACGTTATTAATGGTATTCTTTATTCTCTGATAATATCCTGCTAACTTATTATATAACTTCTCGACGGTTTTTTTAATATGTTTCGGCAATAAATTCCAAAATAATATCAAGAGCCATTTGATAGGGGTAAGTACCAGTTTAATTATCGTCCAAATGACCCTGATTGTCCACATCACAAGTGCGAATAGTCCCTTTCCTATAATCGTAACTAGACTAACACAACCTAGCAAGAGAGAGACAATGGGCCTATAAATAAGCATAAGGAATATTTTAACAGCATACCGATAAATAGAGATTATCATGTTTATGATAATCTCTAAAACTCTTGCGTACCCACGCTTTAAGAGACTTTGGTAAGCAGCAAACCCACAGAGAATGGCCAGGAAGATATAAAACCTTAATTCTCCTTGGTTAATAACAAATAAAACATAGAAAAAAATCAAACCTTGTAGAATCCAAAAGAATATGTCGTTTAAAAATACAAGCCAAGACTTTCTTTTCGATCGAAATAAGAAACGATTATACGTATCAATTGCAGCACCTAGATAGCTTCCCATGGCCGCCATGGAAATCATTGTTAAAAATTGTGTAGTAAGCGTCATCGGAATAGCTTGCCAAAGAAACCTTTAGCCTTCTCCCCATGCTGATCATCTAAATACACAAGATCAAAAACTTTCCCTTTAATTGATACAATCCCTTTATCAACATC
The DNA here is from genome assembly GCF_050586445.1 of Bacillus coreaensis. Lineage (NCBI taxonomy): Bacteria > Bacillati > Bacillota > Bacilli > Caryophanales > Bacillaceae > Bacillus > Bacillus coreaensis. The sequence continues at coordinate 31,890 of NZ_JBOCCY010000025.1, read as the reverse complement.
TAGGTTTTTCATCTGCAGATTCTGACCCTTAATAGCAAGAAAGCCCATTACGGTTTCAAGAAGAAACTCTTCATTATCAAAACTCTCAACTTGTTTCACACCTGTGATGTCTAAAAGTCTACGTCCCCTCATGATGACATCATGATCTGGTAACGTAGATCCCTTTGAAGTATTTGTGTCATAGTATTGGCTCATTCTCTCATCCCTCACAATCACTTTGTACAACCTTTTGTACATATGTATGAAGGGAATGATTCAATTAGAACAGAAACATAAGGATACGATTCCTCTTCTAGCTAGCTATTCAACGGCTTCTTCAACCTTCTCTTCCTTAACAAGACTATACATATCTGCCGCTTCCTCTTTTCGAGAAGTTTCTTGAAGCTTTTCAATTTTTACCGTTACGATCTTTTGCCCAAATCGGACAGCCAGTTCATCTCCAACTTTTACGGTTGAGCTCGCTTTTGCCTGGAGGCCATTTATCGTAATTCTCCCTTGGTCACTAACTTCTTTTGCAAGTGTTCTTCTTTTAATAAGACGTGAGACTTTTAAAAATTTATCTAATCTCATATTAAACTCCTCCTTATCGCTCTTCTTTTTTTGCCTCATTCCAGAACTGATCAAGCTCTTCTAACGTAAATTCATCAAAGCTTTTCCCACTTGAAAGCACCTTAGCCTCTATAAAGGCAAAGCGTCGCATGAATTTTTGATTTGTTTGAAACAAAGCCTCTTCAGGCTGAATTTGTAAAAACCGAGCAATATTGACCAGAGCGAACAAGATATCTCCTAATTCCTTCTGCAAATCATCTGTATGCGTATCCTTTGCGAGTTCTTCCTCAAACTCTAGAAGTTCCTCTTTTACCTTTTCCCATGCTTGTAATACATTTTCCCAATCAAAACCAACCTTTGCCGCCTTTTTTTGTAATTCATAAGCACGTATTAAGTTAGGTAAATGTGTACCTACACCATCAAGAATAGAAACTTTTTGTTCCCCTTTTTCTTCCACTTTAATCTCTTGCCAATTTTTCAAAACTTCGTCAGCCGTTTCGGCGGTCACATCACCAAATACATGCGGATGCCTTCTAACCATCTTCGCTGATATTCCCTCAATTACTTCATCAATAGAGAAATATCCTTCATCCTCTCCGATTTGTGCATGTAGCATTACTTGAAGTAGTACGTCTCCTAGCTCTTCAATCATGTGGTCAATATCTTCTTCCTCTATTGCTTCAATTAACTCATATGACTCTTCAATAAGATACTTTTTTAAAGATTGATGTGTTTGCTTTTTATCCCAAGGACAGCCATTTGACCCACGAAGTTCAGCAATTATATTTCGAAGCTTAGAAAACTCTTTATAAGATAACTCTTCATTTTGAACAGGTGGTACATATACGGAGGTTAAGTTATTTAATGTCACTTCTCGGTCAAGCTCATGCAACGGAACCTTTTTGACCAGTTCTTTGGAAGTACCTGCTGCTGTTACAATCGTCACATCATGGTCATAAGGGTATTTTTCCATTAATGTTAGTTTTACTTCTGAGGCAATAAAAGTGTCATATACCTGCCCGATAATCAGATGCTGACTCATATAAATATCGTCACGCTTCAGATTTGTCCCATCTAAAAGTTGGAATCCTTCTATTGGATCGATTTTTACTGCCTGAAACAAGGGATCTAAAAAACTTTGACCTCCAATAACCTCAATCTCTACCTGTAGCTCATTTGCTCTTTCTAACAGAATTTGAACCGTACGTTCGGCAACCATTGGATGTCCAGGAACAGCATACACTAGTGACCCCTTATTTGCTTTTGAGATAAGATCATCGCATATAGACTCATATACCTCATTAAATGTTTCTTTTGCTTCGTATATATGATCATATGAAGTAAACTGAAAATCTTCTTTTCTCACTAACTCATCCACTACAGGATGTTCTTTCGTTCGAAGATGCACTCTCTCACTTTGTTTTAAAATTTTATATATACCAAGTGGCAGCTGATCCATATCACCTGCACCAAGACCAACGATTTGGATTTTATTCAAATTCATCAACTCCTATTTTTTTTCGGGAGTAATTGTATTAGTTTGCTTCCAAGAGGCAATAAACTCAATTCACTCTCTTTAAATGTATATAATCTTAATATAACAATTAAGTAGCTTAGTCCACCTAATATGACACCAACCATTGCTTCTAAACCAGACTCTAATCGACTCGGTTCATTCAGGAAATGATCAATAAGCCACTGGTACCCTTTTAATACCAAAAACATGATGAAAGCAGCCACCGCAACCTTTATTAACTCTTTCCCTTTTATAATCTCTCCCTTTACCCTTGTTAGTAGAACCATAAACAAAAGGATGCAAATAATAACAAGTGATAAAACGGAAGCAAAGACCGCACCATAAGCTCCAAATAGGGGCACGAAATACATATTAAATAAGTATTTTAATAAACATCCAAGAACAATGGTGATCGCAGGAAAGACGATTTGCCCCATTCCTTGAAGTACCGCACATAAGGTGATAATAAGGGAACTTAAAAGAATGATGGTGCTTTGCATAGCAAGAATGGATGACCCTTCGCTATTTCGAAATAAAAATATATTGGTCGGCTCAATAATGGAAAGAAGCCCAATACTTGCTCCGCATCCAATCATTATGCTAATAAGCAAAGACAAGCGAATTCGATCATGTAACACCCTCATATTCTTTTTCACTTTTTCACTAGAGATAATTGGTACAAGCGCTAACGACATCGATGTAGCTACTACCGTTCCGAGTTGAATAAGAGGAACTCCTCGATCATATATTCCCTTTATTTCTTTTGCAGCATGTTCATTTGTCACAATTTTTAATAATAATGAATACAGGTTTAGAGAATCTGCCAGTTGAATAAATAAGAGAAGCATACTACTTACACTAATAGCAAATCCTTGAATACAAACTAATTTTATAATTCCCTTTGCTTCAGACCATGATGGAATGGATGCCTTTTGAAAAAACAACGGGAGATCCTTTTGCCTCTTTTTAAAATAGAAAAGCAAGACGGATACTGCTACTAGCCCTCCGATAACGGAACCAAACATCGCTCCTGCTCCCACTGTATATAGATCTTCGTTCCTCAAAAAGAAGGCAACCATTAAAATGGTGCTGACTCGTATAAATTGTTCACTTACTTGTGATATTGCCGTCGGCTTCATATCACCACTTCCCTGGAAAACCCCTCTCAAAATAGATAGAACCGGGAATAAAAGAAAGATAAAAGAAATGGCCTTTAAAAGAAGGGCAATATGTGGGTCCTGCATAAAAGAGGCTATATAAGGAGCACCGTAAAATAAAGCTATAAATAAGATGACTCCAATCAAAGATAAAAGAAAAGAGGAGGTTACAATTAGCTTCTTTGCTCCTTGAACGTCTTTTACGCTCATTTTTTCAATATAAAGTTTAGATATAATAACAGGAAAGCCGTATGTACATAACACCAAGGCCATTCCGTAAAAGGGATAGGCTTGTTGATAGATATAAAATCCAACGTCCCCAACTAGGTTTTGGAAGGGAATTCGATAAAACGCACTTAGCACTTTAACAATAAGTGCAGAAACAGTAAGAAGTAAGGTTCCCTTTAGTATGGTATGTGACTCTATATGGGGTTTAATCACCCTCACCCCCAATTTATGTAATTCGGAGTTATTATAGCACATCAGAGACATGCATACATGATAAGACGGAAAAAGAGGCAGCTGATTGCTACCTCTTTTTCACCCTGAATTTTATGATTCCATCTGTCTTGCCAGGAATCCAGCAGCTGTTTCTACAGCTTTACGCTCTACTTCACCGATAGTGGATTCTTTCGAGAAGATGATGACAGCACCGATAGGATCACCATTTGCAATAATTGGACCCACGGTGTATGAAGAAATGGTTTCTTCAATTCCATCGATTAATGCGACTTCACCCTGTTGTGTAATAATGACCGACGTTCTGTCTTCCATTGTTTTTTCAACCAGATCACTAATATTCTTATTTAAATAGTCCTTCTTTGAGCTACCTGCAACAGCTATGTAAGCATCTCTGTCACAAATTAAGATGGGATTTCCTAGGCTATCGTATAGAGCCTCTGCATATTCCTTTGCAAAGTCACTTAACTCGCTGATTGGAGAATACTTCTTTAAGATCACCTCTCCATCGCGGTCTACGAAAATTTCTAACGGGTCTCCCTCACGAATTCGAAGAGTTCTGCGGATTTCTTTAGGAATGACGACACGACCCAAATCATCGATTCGACGAACAATACCAGTTGCTTTCATCCAACGTTGCCTCACTTTCATCTGATGATTTAAACGATTGGCATCCATCTCCCTACGTTGTGAAATGATTGCCATTGTTTGAACTTAGTATCTTTCATATGGAAAGTTCTATACACTTACATAGTTTTTTCTCTAAAATGTTAAAATTAACAACGATGGATAAATAAACCAATTAATCTTTACTTACCCCTTACCTTTGCAATTAAACATTTTACTATGCTACTTATCTCTTATGAGACAATACTTCCTAGATCCTTCCTTGCATTATGAAGACCTTTCATCATCTTGAATGCAGCGTCTAGCCACTGATCTAGCCCAACTCCCTTAATATGAAGAACCATCTTTAATTTACTACCGTCCATTCCAAGTCCAACCATCCGGCCAAATTGACTGCTTACCTCAAATATTTTCTGCCCATCTATTTGAGAGCTATCCTCTTCAGAGACAATGATGTTAATTTCATTTTTGCTTTGCTTAATTGTCTCTACACCCGCCATTCTCGCATAGACCTTTAACTCGGATAATTGGAACAAGTAGGCCACTTCATCAGGGAATTCACCGAATCGATCAATCATCTCCTCCTGAAGCTCTTGTACATCTTCTAGAGTTAATAGTCCACGGAACCGCTTATACATTTCAATTTTTTGATTTCCATCACGAATGTATGTGTCTGGTATATATGCATCTACCTCCACATCAATCTCAACAGGCTTTATAACAACCTCTTTATCGATACCAACTTTTCTTTCCTCTATTGCTTCCTTAAGCATTTGAGAATATAGGTCAAATCCGACAGAATCAATAAATCCATGCTGTTCTGCACCTAATAGATTTCCAGCTCCACGAATAGATAAGTCACGCATGGCTATTTTGAAACCAGATCCAAGCTCAGTAAATTCTTTAATAGCTTGAAGTCTTTTTTCTGCAACTTCTGTTAATACCTTATCCTTTCTATAGGTAAAGTACGCGTATGCCACCCGGTTAGATCGTCCTACACGTCCTCTTAGCTGATACAACTGAGAAAGACCCATACGGTCAGCATCAAATACAATCAAGGTATTTACATTAGGAATATCTACACCCGTTTCAATAATGGTCGTACTAACAAGTACATCCGATTCTCCTTCTAAAAACCCAAGCATAGCAGACTCAAGCTCATTCTCCGTCATTTTACCATGTGCGTAAGTCACACGAGCATCTGGAACAAGCGCACTGATTTCTTCTGCTTTTCTTTCAATATCCTCCACACGATTGTAAAGGAAATAAACTTGCCCACCACGTGCTAATTCCCTTTCAATCGCTTCTTTTACGAGTCCACCGTTATACTCCATCACATAGGTCTGAACCGGGAAACGGTTCTCTGGAGGAGTCTCAATTACCGATAGATCCCTTACTCCTAGCATCGACATATGAAGAGTTCTCGGTATCGGAGTAGCCGTTAACGTGAGTACATCTACATTTGTTTTTAACTGCTTAATCTTTTCCTTATGTGTGACTCCAAAACGCTGTTCTTCATCAATAATCAACAGCCCTAAATCGCGATACGTAATGTCTTTAGAAAGAATTCGATGAGTTCCTACTACCACATCTACCGTACCTGTCTTTAGGCCATTAATGGTCTCATTCTGCTGCTTTCTGCTTCTAAAACGACTTAATAGACCGATATTAATTGGATAATCTTGAAAACGTTCCCTCATAGTCTCATAGTGCTGCTGAGCTAAGATCGTTGTTGGGACGAGCAAAGCAACCTGCTTACCATCTGCAATTGCTTTAAATGCAGCACGAATGGCAACCTCAGTTTTTCCGTAACCCACATCCCCACACAGCAGTCGATCCATCGGACGCTCTCTTTCCATATCCTTTTTAATTTCCTGGATAGAACGCAGTTGATCCTCTGTCTCTTGATATGGAAATGCTGATTCAAACTCTCTCTGCATATCTCCATCTGGACTGTAGGCATAACCGACAGAAGCTTCCCTTTCTGCATAAAGCTTAATAAGATCATCAGCAATATCTTGAACAGATGACTGAACCTTCGTTTTCACACGTTTCCAGTCATTCCCACCAAGTTTATATATTTTCGGCTCCTTGCCTTCAGATCCCACATATTTTTGAACCAAATCAATTTGCTCTACAGGAACATATAACTTATCGGTTCCTTGATAGCGAATGTGTAAATAATCCTTATGCACTCCGTTTATGACGAGCGTTTCAATCCCAAGATACTTCCCTATCCCATGATTCACGTGAACAACATAGTCGCCCACTTTTAATTCTGAGTAACTCTTTATCCTCTCAGCATTTGATAACTTTTGTCTTCTTGTTGTTTTCTTCGAACGTTTATTAAAAAGTTCTTCCTCTGTTATAACAACAATTTTCTGTATAGGTAACTCGAAGCCTGTTTGTAACCCACCTTGCATAATTTGGACTTTTCCTTTTAAAATATCCTGCTTTTGGTCCGCAACAACTGCTTCGATTTCATAGTCTTCTAATACTCTTTCTAGTTTCTTACTTTTCTCATTATCTTCTCCTAAAAAAATGACGGAGTACTTCCCTTTTTTCCAACGCTCAATTTCCCCTTTTAACACATTCATCTGTCCATGGAAATTTTGCATTTGCTTACAAGTGACATTAATAATATTTTGAGGGTTCGTATTGGGCACATGTCTTAGGAAAAGTGACATATATACAATTGATTTTTTAGATTTTTGTAGCATTCCATTCAGTTGGTGAGACACAGGAATATCATGAACAATCTTTCCCTCACCTAGAAGGCTTGTATACCATTCAGCTTCCTCTTTATCCAAAGAATCGCTCATTTCCTGAACTCTACTAATTTCATCTACAAAAATAAGACCATTTTTCGGCAAATAGTCTAATAGACTGTTAGACTTTTCATAGGCGAATGATAAATACTTAAATAACTGCTCTGGCCTCTGACCATTCTTAAGCTGTTCGATTTCATAGCCTATATTTTGAGACAGTACGGTTTTTACTTTCTCATCCTTCAACTTTTTCAAACTCTTTGCTAGATGCTCCTCAAGCCGCTCGGCGATTATTGGAAAATGGGAATCATCTAGTGGCGCTTCCGTTGCTGGTCCAATAAAAACGGTAGACAGTTTATCCTTTGAGCGCTGATCTTCCAATGAGAACGTGCGAATAGAATCTACTTCTGTATCAAAAAACTCTACCCGAATCGGGTCCGCTTCCGTAAGCGGATATATATCTAAAATCCCCCCACGTACACTAAACTCACCAGGTGCTGCAACCATTTCAGACCTTGCATACCCCATTTTCACAAGCTGAAGACTTAGCTCACCTAACTCAATATCTTGCCCTAGGGAAATCGTATATTGTTTGGATTTCCAAAGCTCGAGTGGCGGAAGATATTTTCTAACTCCAGCAATAGGAGCAATAACAATTCCACCTGCATTGCTGCTTAAATAATTTAAAGCCTCTATTCTCTGTGCCTTTAATTCTGGACTAGCAATACTCATCTCAGCTGCGATGAGTTCATTAGCTGGATAGAGGAAGACCTCATCTACCTCAACCAATTGGATTAAATCATCATAGAGCTTTTGAGCTTGTAACAGATTATGAGTAACGATAAGCATTGGCTTTCTCATTCGCTCATACATTGAAGCCAAAAATACTGTCCTTGCAGAACCAGATAGCCCCGCAATCAGCTGTTCAGTAATGCCTTCTTCAATTCCAGAAAGGACGGATTTTGTATCATCTAATTCACTGAAAAGTTGCTTAATTGCTAACATATATGCCCTCCTCCCAATACCTACACATGTATGTAATATAAAAACAGAAAAATGCTTTGGATGTTTCTCCAAAGCGTTTTACTGAATTAGATAGTCTTGTTCATGAAAGCCAGGATTTCTTTCTAGCAACTCCTGACAATCCTCACAAATCGATTTAATATGCATATTTCCCTCTGGATCATAACTTACCATATCAAGTCGCTCTTCACCATTCAGCTTGTGAAGCCCTAATCTTTCAGACTCTAAAGTCGTTTGTTCGATGGTACCCATTGTATGTCCGCAGTGTCGGCAATGGTAATGAATGGCCATGCCTGTCCCTCCTAGTAAACAATTCATTAAGCTTAGTATTGACCTTTTAGGACAGACTTTATTCATTCATTACTTATATACGATATGTAATCCACGTAGCAATGATAACCGAAGATTTATTTTTTTCTATGATTATTGATTATACTGGTTCATTACCTGCAAGAAAGGGTCCTTTAGCCAATCTATGCATGCTTCCCCGCATTTTTTCACGATGAGGTTAATGGTTTCCTGCTCTTCCTTTGTAAATCTACTAAGAACATAGTCACTAATACTCATCCCATTTGTTGGTCTTCCAACTCCCACACGTATACGTTTAAACTCTTGTGTTCCTAGATGAGCGATGGAGGACTTTATACCATTATGACCACCAGCACTGCCTTTCTCTCTTAAACGTAGCTTCCCTACTGGTAAGTCAAGATCATCATATATCACAACGATATCTTCAATAGAAATATTAAAGTAATCCATTAACGGACGGATAGACTCTCCAGATAAATTCATGTAAGTTAATGGCTTTAATAGAAAAACTTTTTCCCCATTTACATAACCAACACCATATATTCCTTTAAATTTTGACTGATCAAGCTTAATGTTCCATTCATTGGATAAATGATCAATCACTTCAAACCCTATATTATGCCTTGTTTGATCAAACTGTTTTCCAGGGTTGCCTAAACCGATAAATAGTTTCATGTTTCACCTCTTACAACATCAAAAGGGGCTGGCCAAACAAATATGGTCAGTCCCTGTAGTGATTGCTTTGTTATCTTTAATTATTCGACAGCCTCTGTCTCTCTTCCTTCTAGGTTTTCAGGAATTCCTGGTTCTTGTTCTTCACCAGTACTAATTTCCTCTTCTTGTCTAGGAGGAAGAATCGACACGATCGTCTCTTCACCTTCGTTGTTAATATGGTAAGATGTACGTCCTTGAATATCCGCAATAGACATGGTCTCGCCAACTTGTAGATTGCTAACATCTACCTCAATAACCTGCGGAATATCTGCTGGTGTGGCTGTAATACTTACTTCATGTAAAGGCTGTTGGAGTACTCCACCATCTTTCACACCTGCAGCCTCACCTACAAGTGTAACACGAACATTTACTTGTATTTCTTTTGCCATATCCACAGCTAGAAAATCAGCGTGTAGTATTTCCTTCTTTATTGGATCCATTTGATAATCCGATAAAATGACATCGTATGTTTCTCCATCAAGATCAAGAGAAATCACACCATTTCTTCCCACTTCTCGAATCGTTTTCACGAAATCAATAGCATTGATATATAGCGCTTTGCTATCTACATTAGTGCCATAAACCACTGCTGGCACTTGGCCTTCGTGACGCATAATTGACAAAGTGGATTGACGGAAATCCTCACGTTCCTGTGCATGTAATTGGGTAGTCAAAATCGTTTTCTCCTTCCAATATTAAGGTCTCTTTATAAAAAATGCCCTTAAACAGGAGAGTCTAAACGTAGAATTTTTTAATTTAGCCTAAACAGATGAGGCTTGCACCAGTAGCAAGCCTCAGAATTTTATTAATCAAACAAAATACTTACAGATTGTTCTTCGTGTACACGAATAATAGCCTCTCCTAAAAGCTCAGCAACGGAAAGTTCCTTGATCTTCTTAGACGCTTTTTTCTCTTCAGATAACGCAATCGAGTTTGTTACAACAAGCTCTTTAATTTTTGAGTTTTCAATTCTTTCAATCGCAGGTCCAGATAGCACAGCATGTGTACAGCATGCGTACACTTCAGCAGCACCATTTTCAACAAGTGCATTGGCAGCAAGAGTAATCGTACCAGCTGTATCAATAATATCGTCGATTAATATAGCCGTCTTTCCTTCAATATTACCAACAATATTCATTACCTCAGCAACATTTGGTCTAGGTCGACGCTTATCTATGATCGCAATTGGTGCCTTAAGTCTTTCTGCCATTTTACGAGCTCTCGTTACCCCACCATGATCAGGTGACACAACTACGATATCCCCACTTAGATCCTTCTTGCTAAAGTATTGAGATAGAATTGGAACACCCATCAGGTGATCAATCGGAATATCAAAGAAACCTTGGATTTGTGGTGCATGTAGGTCCAATGTAATTACGCGAGTAGCTCCTGCAGTTTCAAGTAAATTAGCTGCTAGTTTAGCTGTAATTGGTTCACGAGCTCTAGCTTTTCGGTCTTGACGTGCATACCCATAATAAGGCATTACGATACCAATTGATTTGGCAGATGCTCTTTTAAGTGCATCAATCATAATCAATAACTCCATCAAATGCTCATTAACCGGTGAGCTAGTGGATTGGATAATAAACACATCACAACCACGGATACTTTCCTCGATATTAATTTGAATTTCTCCATCGCTAAAACGAGTAACCGAACATTTCCCTAACTCCACACCAATAACCTTTGCAATTTCTGCTGCTAAAGCAGGATTCGAATTAAGAGTAAACACCTTTAAATTTGGATCTAAATACTGATTTGACATGATGGACCTCCGATTGCTTATTTCTTTTTGCTATTTAATTTTGAAACATAATCTTCTTTGTTTACTTGTTTTGCTCTAGCTATAGCAAGCGCTTCTCCTGGAACATCGTGAGTGATGGTTGATCCAGCTGCTACATACGCTCCTTCTCCTACTCTAACTGGAGCTACAAGGTTTGAATTACAACCTATAAATACATTGTCTTCGATTTTTGTTAAGTACTTATTTTTCCCATCATAGTTCACCGTAATCGATCCACAACCAATGTTTACATTGCTACCAACTTCAGCATCTCCAATATAACTTAAATGGGAAGCCTTACTTCCTTTGCCAAATACAGCTTTCTTTATTTCAACAAAGTTTCCAATTTTCACATCATCATGAATATTCGATTGAGGTCTTATGTGCGCAAACGGACCAATGGCAACCTCACTACCAATTTCACTATCGTAAGCTGCTGACTGACGGATAGACGTTCCATTGCCTATTTTACAATTGTGGATTTCAGTTTGTGGACCAATAATACAATCCTCTCCAATAACAGTTCCACCAGCTAATATCGTTCCTGGGTAAAGAATGGTGTCTTGACCAATTTCTACATCCGGACCAATATATGTACTTGAAGGATCAATGATTGTAACACCGTTACGCATATGCCACTCATTCGTACGTTCTTTAAAGATTCGTTCCGCTTCAGCTAATGCTACTCGGTCATTAACACCCAATGTTTCTTCAAAATCTTCTGTTTGATATGCGGTTACTATTTCGCCAGCATTTTTTAGAATTTCAATAACATCTGGTAAATAGTACTCTCCTTGGACATTATCATTTGAAACCTTTGATAGGGCGTCAAAGAGGGCTTTATTATCAAAGCAATACGTTCCCGTATTAATCTCTTTTACTAAGCGTTCTTCATTCGTTGCATCTTTATGCTCAACAATTTTTTCAACCGATCCATCTTCATTTCTAATAATACGTCCATAGCCTGTCGGATCATTTGTCCATGCTGTTAAAATCGTTGCTTTAGCAGAAGTCTCTTCATGATGCTTAAACAATGCTTCCATCGTCGTTGCCTTAATTAATGGCGTGTCGCCACATACGACAATGGTAATACCTTCTTTATCCTTTAGTATATCCGTTGCTTGCATAACAGCATGTGCTGTTCCAAGCTGTTGTTCTTGAAGCACGTAGCTGCTCTCTTCACCCAGCTGTGCTTTTACAAGTTCCGCTCCGTGTCCAATAACCGTTACAATACTGTTTATATTAAGCTTTTTCACATGATCGATTACATGCTGCACCATAGGCTTACCACCAACAGGATGGAGAACTTTGTACAGTTTTGACTTCATTCTAGTTCCTTGACCTGCGGCTAATACTACCGCATACCGATTCGACATTTACAGGCCTCCAATATACCTTTTTATCCATTAAGAATATATCTTAAATACTCGTATTTTTCAAGAACAGATAAAAAACTGCATGATTTTAACATAAAAGAAGGTTTAACCATTTATTTTTATGGGTAGTAGTAGGTTGGAGAGAAAAAATGGATACAGATACATAAAAAAGAGCCTTACCCTTAGGAAGTAGGCCCTTGTTGTTTATTTTTTTTAGGAAGCACCAGCTTCTTCAAATTCAACTTCTAATTCACCTAAGCGGTGGTACTCAGCTAAAACTGCTTCTTGAATCTTCCCACGTGTACCTGAATTGATCGGATGAGCGATATCGCGGAACTCTCCATCTGGTGTGCGTTTACTAGGCATAGCAACGAATAATCCGTTATTTCCGTCTATCACGCGGATATCGTGAACAACAAACTCATTATCAAGCGTAATGGATGCGATTGCTCTCATACGTCCGTCTGTATTAACGCGGCGTAATCTTACGTCTGTTACTTCCATCCTGTTCACCACCTTTGCACAATTAGATATAATCTACGTTTAAATATTCAACAAATTTTTCATATCTCCTTCTTCTAATTCAATTTTTTTGAAAAATTAGTCAAAATTATGGACGAATTTGTAGTTTCTTAGAAAATATCTCCATAAAAAAACACTCGTCTTATTTGACGAGTGCAATTACTTCGATTTCTACTAATACATCCTTCGGCAATCTTGCTACTTCCACACAAGAACGAGCTGGTTTATGTACCGAAAAATATTCCCCATACACTTCATTTACTGCTGCAAATTCATCCATGTTTTTAATAAATACAGTTGCCTTTACTACTGTTTCTAAAGAAGCTCCTGCCTCTTTCAGGACGGCCTTTAAGTTTTTAAATACTTGATGCGTTTGTTCTTTTACATCTCCTTGTAGTAAATCACCCTCGGCTGTTAAAGGAATCTGACCAGAGCTAAAAAACATATTGTTTACCACGATGCCTTGAGAATACGGCCCGATAGCTGCAGGTGCTTGATTTGTTTGAACTACTTTCATACTAATTCCTCCTGTTTATGTAAAAAATAATTTCCTTCATTCACTTGGATTTGCTTTTCTTTTACATCTACATCCGAAAGCTTTACTAAGGATAAATAATCATCCACTAGTCTCTCTTCGATTTTTTCTGCTTCCACCAGTACGGCAATTCCAGCTAAATTAGCATTAAACTCATTCAACATACTAATCATTCCGTTAACCGTTCCGCCTGCTTTCATAAAATCATCAACAATTAAAACGTTAGCTCCTTGATCCATGCTACGTTTTGACAGAACCATCGTTTGAATTCTTCCTGTTGAGCCAGACACGTAGTTAATACTTACGGTTGAACCTTCCGTTACTTTATTATCTCTGCGCACGATAACAACCGGCACATTTAAATGACTTGCTACTGCATAAGCCAAAGGAATCCCCTTCGTTGCAACTGTCATAACAAGATCAATTTTTTCTTCTGTAAAAGCAGAAGCAAGCAAGCGACCAGCCTTTTGAACAATAGCTGGATCTCCTAATATATCTGTCATATAAAGATATCCACCTGGTAATAACCGATCAGGATCGGCTATCAGGCCGCATAATTCGTTAATAATTGGCCTTGCTTCCTCATCTGATACTTTTACGGTAAACTTTACACCACCTGATGCTCCAGGAACCGTTTTCAGCGTTCCAATTCCTCTCTTCTCAAAAGTCTCTTTTATGATAGCTAAATCTTCACTTATGGATGATTTAGCGGAACCATACCTTTCTGAAAAGAAAGAAAGTGAAACTAATTGCTGGGGGTGCTCAAGCAAATAATTCGTCATATCTACTAACCTTTCGCTTCGACGAAACTTCATAATAGACCTCCCATATCCGAATGTTTTAACGATAATATACCATTAATGTACGGATTTAATCAAGGGTATGGCGTTCTCCTAGCATACGTACAGCAAAAACCTGGTCACAAAATCCTCTCAGCCCATTGTACAATCGGTGCATTCTTGAATCATGGTGAACAAGGGCAAAAACAGTTGGACCACTTCCACTCATCAAGACCGCATCTGCACCAAATCGTTGCATTTGATCCTTGATTTGAGCAACCTCTGGATAGAGCTTCAGAGTGACATCCTCTAACACATTTCCAACATTGCCACAAACACCTTCGAAGCTTCCTTCCTTAATCGCCTCGACCATTGCAGGAAGGTTTGGATGACTTATTCCACTTAATTCAAGCCTTCTGTACACATCTGCTGTTGAAACACCGATAAAGGGCTTTGCTAAAACTACCCAACAAGTAGGAGGTGGAGGAAGTTGTGTAATCTTTTCTCCACGTCCTTTTGCTAACGCTGTTCCACCGTAAACACAAAAAGACACATCCGACCCAATCTCAGAACCTAACTCTGCAAGCTCGTCCAATGTTAAGTTCAGTTTCCAAAGCTTGTTTAATCCTCTTAAAGTTGCCGCTGCATCACTGCTTCCACCAGCTAAACCTGCCGCAACAGGGATATTTTTCTCAATAGAAATATGAACCCCAGCTTTCACTTGAAATCTTTCTTTCAATAGCTTTGCTGCTTGAAAGGCTAGATTTCTTTGATCGTCCGGAACAAACCGATTTTGAGAATTAATTCGAATGGTATCCTCTTCTAAAAAGGTTAATTCGACTCGATCAGCAAGGTCTATCGTTGTCATGATCATTTCTACTTCATGAAACCCATCCGATCGTTTATGTAATACGTCTAACGATAAATTGATTTTTGCAGGAGCTTTTATTAGAAGCTTCAACATCTCCACCTACTTTAAACATTCTCTCTAGTCCATTTTTGTCCTATTTTACCACAAAACGATAAAAGTAAGACCTCTCCACACAAAAAAGCCAGAGAATCAGTTTTCTCCGGCTTCTGTCGCAATGAATTCGAATTGTTAGTTAACTCTCGCATGAAGTAAAAAGGTTGCTGCTTTTAGCGCTTTTCCGTTAACTGCATTTGCGCTATTTCAATCGCACGCTTGACCATGTTGCCAGCATCTTTTGCTTTAATGCCGCCCCAACCCTCTTTTTGAACGACATCATAGAACCCTAGCTCCTTCGCTAGTTCCTCTTTAAACCCTTCTGACATCATCCCTCTTCTTCTGCTCACGATTAACATCCCCTTTCTTCATCACGACACTCTTATTATGTTGAAGTGGTTAGAAATTCATTAGCTTTTAGAGAAAATTTGATTAAATTTATGTATAGTTTTTAAAAGAAAATATAAAATAAAAAACAAATTAAAAAGCAGCAAACCAAAGTTCACTGCTTACACGATAAGGACAACCTTAACTTAGTGCCATTTGTCCTGTTGTATCTTCATAGAAGGTAATTTGAACCGTCTGTGTTAAAACGTCTGCATAGCTGTACGATACACGTTCGAAAGCATTTTCTTCTTGATCTAACTCAATTACAAACACAGATGGATACGTTTCTGCAAGAATTCCGTATCTTTCAATAGTCTTTCTTCGACCACCATTGGCCTTGAGCAAAAGTCTTTTTCCTAAATTTGAATCAAGAGCTTTTTTAATATCAACCAAAGTTTTTGCCATTCGGTCCACCTCACTATGTAAAGTATAACACATTTACACTGTATAGTCAAACAAAATAATAAATTATAACAGTGTTTAAAAATAAAAGTCAATATTTTTTGTTCAGCATTTTCTTCTAATTTTCAACATTTTTAGGATTACCTATTTATTTTGAAATATGTACCGAATTTTGAAACAAAAAAACACCGTTCAATTTTGGTACCTTAGATGCGCAAACATAATAAATTAAAACATAAGCGGAGTTTTTTCCGTTAGACTCCATAATAGAGTTTAGTTCGGGGGATATAAGCGGAGTTTTTCCGATTAAACAAAGCAAAATTATTCATTTTCAAGTTTTTCGAGTCAATAGTCGGAATCCTTCCGTCTATTTTAGCTATATTCAGTGCATTTTCCTAATTAAGAGAAATTTCTCCGCTTATTTATCAAACTCTGAGTTTCGGGCGCATTGTCAAAAAGGAGTAGAGATAGTTCCATCTCTAATCCTTTTTGACTGTGGAGTTTATGTGATTTGCCGTTTTGCACTTCACAAGTAAACCTATTATAATTTCAAACCGAATCTCATTCATGATTGCCTTTGTTATAAGGCATACCAGTTCGTAGTACGCCTTTTGTTTCGATTCCTCCGAGTCCTTTTTCTCCCGTTAACGTATTTCTTAATACATCCCATACGTTAATTCTCTCCATAAACGGAGTAAAGGAAATTTTAGCTACAATATAGACAGGGTCAAGGGCGTGTATGTTAACTCTTGAAGGGGAACTTGCAAAGTTAGCACCTGCTTGAATCAATGATTCAAAATGGGACTGACAGGCTCCTGCAAATATGACCAGCTGGTCGAGATGAGGGAACTTCTTTCTGGCCTCTCTTACTGTTTGAACAAAGTGCTTTGAATGCCGATATGCATTGATATCCGTAGGTTTCCCCTTGGACTTTGAATAGGCATCATGCCCTGTTATAACGAGGATATCTGGACGATAGTAATCGATCAATGCCCCTATTTTATTAGGCATTTCTTTTTCGTTTACATGTATGCCTGTTACTGGTACTCCTATTTTTTCATACAAAGTTAAGCACTTTTGCAAATAGGAAGGATCACCATCAAGATGTAACACTTTGCCTGGCACTTGAAAATAATTAAACGGCTTACTATAACCTTCAGTTACCTCAAACTCCTGTTTAAACTGCAAAAGGTCTACATCCTGCCGAAAAAGCTGGTAAGATTGTTCCTCTAGTGTTTGATACTCCGAAGCTACTTTTGATCGGGTGTTTTGATCAATCATGACCAAATCTTCATAGGGTGCATCAGCAATTAGTCGAAAATCCTCCCCATATAATATAGCAAGCTTCTTTCCCTTTTCTTCTCGTATATCTATAACCCGAAAGATAATATCACAATTATACGAAACTCTCCCAACGACATCCAAAAGGTTGATCGTCAATGTAGTCACTCCAATTAGCCCAAAAAAAACAGAGCATTCAAATAGAATAATTCTTAATTATCCTATGCACGTAGCTTAAAAGTCGTGATATATAGAAAAGCGGAAGCGCCTTGTTTAGCCCCGACAAGCATAAGACGAATCGCGCAGGAAGGCCTGCCTTCTGTAGTGATTTGGCTTATGACCTAGGAATAATAGATTTAAATTATTCCATCGAGGGGCTAGGCGCTGGAGCTAGACAGAGTTCAAAATAAATAACGTAATTTCCATTTAAAAAGACCCTCAGTGGGGTCTTTTTAAGCAAAATGGTCGAGCAAAGCATCGCTAAGTTGAGCAAACTCAGCAATCGACAATGTCTCTCCTCTTCTAGAAGGCTCAATTTCAGCTTTTTCAAGCGCCTGCAATATCTTGTCCTTTTTAATCTTTCCGTCGGGTAGTTGGCTTGTTAAGTTGTTTAAAATCGTTTTCCTACGCTGAGCGAAGCTAGCTCTTGTTACTTGAAAGAAAAAGTCTTCATTTCGAACTTTAACTACAGGCTCTTGCCTAACGGTTAATCGAATAACCGCAGAATCCACATTTGGTTGAGGCATGAAGACAGTTTTCGGTACAACCATCACCGTCTCCGCTTCCGTATAATATTGGACAGCAATTGAAAGAGAGCCATATTCCTTCCCACCAGGTTTCGCAGCAATTCGGTCGGCTACTTCTTTCTGAAGCATACAAACAATCCCTCTAATTGGGAGTTTCTCCTCTAATAACTTCATAATAATCGGAGTGGTTACGTAGTATGGTAGATTGGCTACAACCATGATGTCTTCTATGCCTTCGAACTGCTCCCCAATTACTTCCTTTACATTTGCTTTTAACACATCTTCATGAATAATCGTTGTGTTCGGATAGGGAGCTAGTGTCTCTTTTAGAATCGGTAGCAATCGCTGGTCAATTTCAAACGCAACCACCTTTTCACTATTTCTTGCTAACTGTTCTGTCAATGCCCCAATCCCTGGCCCAATTTCAATGGCTCCGGACTGTTCGGTTAAATTAGCGTGATCAACAATTCTTTTTAAAATATTGGTATCAATCAAGAAGTTTTGACCTAAGCTTTTTTTGAAAGAAAAACCAAACTTCTTTAGTATTTCCTGTGTCCTTACAGGGGTAGCGATATCTTTATTCATCTGTTTCCTCCTGAAAAATAACGGCTAGTGCTTTAGAGAACTCTGTTTTACTTATTTGAAACATCAGTAGTCGCTTATAAAGTTGCTTTCCATTTGTATACCCAATCGAAAGGAGTTGACCGAGCTTCTCTCGCCTCTCCTTTGCCTTTGGCCCACCGATTAGACCTGCTGTTAGCAAATCCTCTTGAGTAATCTGTACTTCTACTTCTTCCTTCATAAGGTGAGCATGGCGAAGAGCCTTTCGAATCTCTTCTACTGAAGCGTGTTCAACACCAACACCCTTCCCTCGTTTATGTAGCGCATTCTCCTTTGGGATAAAGGCATGCTTGCAATTTGGTACATGCTCAGCGATTGTTTGTCTTATTTTTTGACCAGGATAGTCTGGATCAGTAAAAACAATAACTCCCCTTGTCTGTTGGGCCCTTCTTATCCTATTGATGGTATCCTCATTTAACGCAGAACCATTTGTTTCGATTGTATCAGCATCTACAGCCCTTTGAATGGCTGTCGTATCGTCTTTACCTTCCACAACGATAATTTCCTGTATCTTCATAAACTCCTCCCAATACACATACCATTAAATAAACAGTCTTTCTGAAAAAAAATTAAAATAATTGAAATAAAAATGAAACATTCTTGCTACTTAATTCGTCTATATAGTATAAACCAATTGTAATGAAAAGCGGACAAAAACACAAAAAAGCAGAGGGCAGCCCCCCTGCATAAATGAATTAGTTAAGAATTTTAATTTTAACCGTTTTACGACCCCAACGATAGGCATCTGCTTTCGACGCAAAAAACACATCGATTTTATTTCCCTTAATTGCTGTCCCTTTATCGGAAGCAACTGCATAGCCGTAGCCTTCTACATACACCTTTGTTCCTAGTGGAATAACACTTGGGTCGACGGCAATAACTTTCGCTCCTGGATTAGCATGAAGGTTTAATCCCGTTGCCGTAATGCCAGAGCAGCCATTACAACTTGCTGTATAAGCAGTGGACGTAACAAAAAACTCCTTGCTAACACTATCACTACCACGTGATACGGTTTGGGTACTAACCTTTGTTCCTACCGCTACAACCTTATCTTGCTTCTCTTTAACCTGTGTTTCGTTTAGAAGTGTTCTAGAGACTTCTTTTCCATTCTCTAATACTACCTCATACTCCTTTGTCTTCAATCCTTCTTGACCCGGAGTTACTACCTTTTCTGTGCCTTTTGATAGATTACTATCATTTTTTGTAACAACTGCAAAATGAATCGGTTCTTCCACTACATCGGTGACTTTTTCAACCCTAATGATGCTAACAACAGCATCTTTCTGAATAACTGAGTCTTTTTCAGGCTCTACACGGTCTAGTTCTCCTAGAGTGATTCCTTGTTGTAGTAAAAAGTCAGCGACCGTAGTCGAAGTAGTAGTCCATGCTTCTTCTTCTGTACCACCGTTATTTAACTTGAATGGAAACGCAATGTTTACTTCAATGTTCATATCCTTCTTGATTGCAGTGTCTAAATCAGGTGTAACCTTATCGTGCTCAGTAAGTGTAATTTCTTGTTCCTTTAGGAACTCTTCTACAGTATCCGCTGTAGACCAAACTGCTTTTTTCTCGGTGTCTTTTACCATTTGGACCTGTTTAGCAGGTTTATAAACAACTTCTAAGTTGTCTTTAACCTTTGTGTTTGCCGAGGGAAACACATAGTCTTCTGAACGAAGAGCGATGTCAAGTTCGTCGAAAATATCTTCAATTGTGGCTGCGTGTGTCTTGATGATACGTTCTTGGCCATCCATTGTCATGGTAACAGTTTCCTTGGTGGATTCATAAACCGTAAATCCAGTAGCTGTTGTCAAAACTATGAAACTAGCAGAGATTATGGCCCACTTCTTTGTCCTCAAAGACCTAGAAAACAGGTTTTTCATGTTTTGGATCACGATGAAAAACGCCCCCTTTTCTCTCGGAGTGATTATATAAAGTATCTTAGCGCCTGTCAACCCTCAGGATTTTCCTCTGAACGTATTCCCTATTATGACTAATAGAGTTCAAAAAAGAAAGAGAGAGTTGTCGACATGGTTATCCTATGAGAGAAAGGAGACATGTAGAACTTTTTAGAAAAAGAAAAGATTTGGACAAGCTTTTATTTTATTCGACAGGTTTCCTTATCACTTTATGCCGAATAATATTTTTGCATTTTCTGTTGTAACCTGTGAAACTTCCTCGTAGCTAAGACCCTTTAGTTCAGCAATTTGTTCTGCCACTAACTTCACATAACTTGGTTCATTTCTTTTCCCTCTATATGGATGTGGGGCAAGATACGGGCAATCTGTTTCGATTAAAAGCTTATTTAACGGAATCTCTTGTGCCACTTCTTTCGGCTTTTTCGCATTTTTAAAAGTAACCGGTCCACCTAGGGATATATAGAAGTTCATTTCCACACATTCCTTTGCGACCTCCACACTTCCACTAAAACAATGCATAATGCCCCCTACCTCAGCAGCTTTTTCTTCTTTTAAAATTGTAACAATATCCGCTGTTGCCTCTCGGTTGTGAATGACAATCGGCAGTTTCAGCTTTTTAGCTAACTGTATTTGTTTTCTAAATACATCTTGTTGTACGTCTTTTGGTGACTTATCCCAGTAATAATCAAGTCCCATTTCCCCAATAGCTACAACTTTAGGATGTTTCGCAAGCTCTTCAATCCACACCAAGTCTTCATCACGCATATCAATCGCATCAACAGGATGCCATCCAATACTTGCATAGATAAAATCATATTCTTCAATTAATTCCATTGCTTTTAAAATGGTTGGTCGATCGAATCCTACAACCACCATATTTTGGACACCTTCCATCCTTGCTCGGTCAATTACCTCATTTAAATCTTCTGAAAATTGTTCTGCGTTTAAATGCACATGCGTATCAAATAACATTTATTTCCTCCAATATTATTTTTCTGTTACATATATATTATTTGTTTCTCAACTATTAAATCTCTTAATCCCACTCACCGGTTCCTTATTTTAACAGAAAGATAAGAAAAACATAGGAATGAGCCATGTGTATTGTTACACGTGAAACATTTCTATGTTTTATCTTAGTATGACTTTATTCCTTATTTTACTTTTGCTCCTATCGGAAGAGAGTCACTCACTGTGGCTAATGACATAATTCCATCCTTTTGACCTGCAAGAATCATTCCCTGGGACAATTCACCACGTAATTTCACCGGCTTT
The DNA here is from genome assembly GCF_050586445.1 of Bacillus coreaensis. NCBI lineage: Bacteria > Bacillati > Bacillota > Bacilli > Caryophanales > Bacillaceae > Bacillus > Bacillus coreaensis. The sequence goes on along the minus strand of NZ_JBOCCY010000025.1, from coordinate 10,181 downwards.
AAATTCGTAACACAAATGACTCTTTGTCCAACTAAATCTTCTGGTTTATAAAATTGAGCAATTCCGGAAACTACCTGCCTACGCTCAAAACCAAGATCTAACTGTAGCTTTAACAGCTTATCCGCTTTTTTAATCGGCTCTGCTTCTACTACTTGTGCTACTCGTAAATCAACCTTCATAAAGTCATCAATCGTGATTTCCTCAACCTCTGGAATTTCTTCTGCTTTGGGTTCTTCTACAGCAGGCTTCACAGAAGATTGCATTTTTTCTTTAATAAAAGATACCTCTTCTTGAATATCAAGTCGCGGAAAAATAGGTTCACCTTTCTCCACCTTTGTACCTTCTGGAATCATCCCGAATTTTTCGAGACTTTCCCAGGACTGAAGACTACTTTCTATAATAGAAAGCTGTTTAAATATTGCTTTTGGTGTCATTGTTAGGAATGGCTGAAGCAGTATAGCCACTCGTCTAAGTGTTTCAGCTAAATGAACCATAACACTTGCTAACTCATCTTTTTTCTCCTCGTCTTTTGCTAAAGCCCAAGGTGATGTTTCATCAATAAATTTATTAGTTCGGCTAACTAACTGCCAAAGTGCTGTTAGAGCAACTGAAAACTCCATCTTCTCCATTGCTTCTTCATACTTTTTCACAGTTTCCTCATTTACTTGAAGTAGCTGTCCTTCGAATTCTCCCTTTGAACCTTGGTACATTGGAATCGTTCCATCAAAATACTTATTGATCATAGCAACTGTACGATTCAATAGGTTCCCTAAATCATTCGCTAAATCAAAGTTAATTCTTTCAACAAACCCTTCAGGTGTAAACACCCCATCTGCTCCAAATGGAACTTCTCTTAGTAAATAGTAACGAAGGGAATCAAGTCCATAACGGTCAATTAATGTAACTGGATCTACCACATTGCCTTTAGACTTAGACATTTTCCCATCTTTCATAAGAAGCCAACCGTGAGCGAACACTTTTTTAGGAAGTGGAAGATCTAACGCCATGAGCATAATTGGCCAATAGATGGTATGGAATCGAACAATCTCCTTCCCAACTAAATGTACGTCCGCTGGCCAATAGGTTTCATATTTAGAAGCATTCTCGGTGCCGTAGCCTAAAGCAGTAATATAATTGGACAAAGCGTCAATCCATACATAAATAACATGCTTAGGATTACCTGGTACCTTAACACCCCAGTCAAACGTCGTTCTCGATACGGCAAGATCCTCTAATCCTGGTTTAATAAAGTTATTAATCATCTCATTCTTACGAGACTCAGGTTGGATGAACCCAGGGTTTTCTTCATAATATTGCAACAGGCGATCCGCATACTTACTTACTTTAAAGAAGTAAGATTCTTCTTTCACCTTTTCTACAGGTCTACCACAGTCTGGACAGTTCCCTTCATTAAGTTGTCTTTCAGTAAAGAAAGATTCACATGGAGTACAGTACATACCTTCATATTGATCAAGATAAATATCCCCTTGTTCAAGAAGTTGAGAAAATATCTTCTCAACCACCATTTTATGTCTGTCTTGTGTCGTTCGAATAAAATCATCATACGAAATATCAAGCTTCTTCCAAAGTTCCTGAATTCCAGCGACAATATCATCAACGTATGCTTGAGGAGTAATTCCTTGTTCCTCTGCCTTGCGTTGAATTTTCTGACCATGTTCGTCTGTACCCGTTAAATACATTACATCAAACCCACGTAACCTCTTATAACGAGCCATCGCATCTCCAGCTACCGTTGTATATGCATGTCCAATATGTAAGTTTCCACTAGGATAATAAATTGGTGTTGTTAAATAAAATGACTTTCTTTTCTCACCCAAATCACTCACTCCTCATCCGATTATCATTCTGAATCGAGTCACTTCTTATACTCGTCAGCATAACCTCTTATCTCATCAAAATATACCTAATTATGAAGAAATGTGCAATATAATCAACTATTTAGCCTTTCCCACTTACCCCTACCATTTATACCTACTTTCATGTAACAACGTTTGTTGGTTCTTGTCGAATGATGTATTAAATTACAAGCATTTGTCGACATACGTTTTTTCATTATTTCTTATAAAAAACTTAAAAAACATCCTAACATACCTTAAGAACGTTGATGTACCAACGTTCTTTTACTTCTAATATTTTCTAATTTAATCAGATATAAAGTTATTGACGTTTTTGGGAATGGCTGGTATTATAAAAACATAAAAGAAATTTGTCGAATAATGACGAATAAGAGATAGAAAAAATAAATAAAATGGTGATTTGAGAGGAGCTAAAAAATATGAAATCTACTGGTATTGTTCGTAAAGTTGATGAGCTTGGTCGTGTAGTTATTCCTATTGAATTAAGACGTACACTTGGTATTGCAGAAAAGGATGCATTAGAAATTTACGTTGACGATGAGCGTATCATCCTTAAAAAATACAAGCCAAACATGACTTGCCAAGTAACTGGTGAAGTTTCTGATGATAATATCACACTAGCAGGCGGAAAGTTAATTCTTAGCCGTGAAGGTGCAGAACAACTACTTCAAGAAATCCAAAACAACTTTCAAGTATCTAAATAATTTCAACAAAAAGCTTCTCAGATAAAGAGAAGCTTTTTTTATTCTTGAATATGATAAGCCTGATACACTTCACGCTTCTGTAAATGTCGATCCTTTGCAACTTCCTTTATAGCTTCTTTAGATGATTGTCCTTTAACAGAAATATAATGCTCTACATGATCGAGAATAGATAAACTCTCCCACCAGCTTTCTTCTACTGCTGCTTCTTCCTTGTTTCCTTCTATTATTAAACAAAATTCTCCACGCACTTCTCCATGATTGGCCCATTCCACCAATTCAGAGGTAGTCCCTCTAATGAATTCCTCAAACTTTTTTGTTAATTCTCTACATATGGTCATCTGTCGGTTTCCTAAAATTTCCTCGATTTGCTGAAGTGTTTCTTTCAACCGATGTGGTGACTCATAAAAGATCATTGTCGCTTGTTGATTTTTTAGTAATTCCAACTCTTTTTTTCTATCCTTTTTCTGTCTTGATAAAAATCCATAAAAGTAAAAGGGCTGTGTTTGTATACCTGATGCTATAAGCGAAGTTAATGCCGCATTAGCTCCTGGTAAAGGGACAACTGCAATCTGTTCATGGGTTGCTTCCACTACCAGTTCATAACCAGGATCTGAAATGGTTGGCATTCCTGCATCACTAACAAGAGCAATCTTTGCTCCTCCCTTTAGCTTTTCGATTAATTTTGCTCCACTTACCATCCGGTTATGCTCATGGTAACTAACAATTGGTGTATCTATTTCAAAGTGATTACATAGCCTTTTTGTATTTCTAGTGTCTTCTGCTGCTATGAAATCTGCCTCTTTCATCATTCTAACGGCCCTAAAACTCATATCCTCTAAATTCCCAATGGGAGTAGGAACCAAATATAGAATCCCTTTATTCTCCTCATTTTCAAAGCTTTTTTGTCCCCACATGTAGACCACCCACTTCCGCTTTTCCTTCATTTTCTCCATACAATATTTCTTTCATTTCATCAGTATATTCGTTGTTGTCACGGTAGACAAACATGGGAGGAAGTACTTTTAAATCTGGGCTTCCGTCCTTGATTGCCTCCACTAATAATATATTGGCTTCTTTTCCAACCTTTGGATAAACAAACTGTACTCGCTTAGGTTCTAAACGGTATTGTCTCATTAAAGTCACGATATCTAACAGTCGTCCTGGGCGATGAACAAATGCGACCTTTCCACCTTGGCGAACAAGCTGACTAGATACAGAAATGGCATCTTCTAGAGAACATAGGATTTCGTGTCTGGCAATCGCTAAATGCTCATTCTCATTTCTCTCTTCTTTTCCATCAGTTAAAAAGTAAGGAGGATTGCATGTAACTGCATCAAATTTCCCATGACCAAGACGCTTTGGCATTTCCTTAATATCTCCATGGATCATCTCAATTTGCTGATCAAGGTGATTATAATGAACACTTCTTACCGCCATATCGTATAGACGTTCCTGTATTTCTACTCCCGTTATTTTCCCCTTTGTTCTTGTACTTAAAAATAGGGGAATCACTCCATTTCCACTACATAAATCAATGACATTTCCTTTTTGGATAGGCATATAAGCGAATCTTGCTAATAATACAGCATCTAGAGAGAATGAAAAAACTGTTGGACTTTGGATAATCCGAAGGTCCTCAGCTAATAAATAATCTAATCGTTCGTCGCCTTTTAACATATCGTTTTGTCCTCCTACCTCAATTCCTTTATTCTCCGAAAAAAAGGCCCCCTTGTCAAAGGAGACCCTCTTATTTTTTATTTAAAAAGGATAAGCAGAACAAACAGTCATCCTTTCTAGGACTTCCAAAGTGAAGATTACAGATATGAAATCCTTCTTGATAAAGGCGAGCAAGGTTATCATATCCTTCACCTATATCAACAATTTTTTCGTTCTGAGTCTCCTCTGCTTTTTTACCTTTTTTGCTTTTACTTACTTTTGGTTGCTGTTGCCTCTCGATGGATGTTCGATCAAGGTGTTTCCTTAAGTGCTCATTCTCTAGCTTTAAGGAGTTATTTTCTTCAAGCGTTTCAGCTAAATGTTTCTTTAACTCACCTAATTGCTTATATAGATGCCCAATTTGTGCTTCCATATTGCTTACTGAATCAAAAATTTCTTTTTTATTCACGCCTTCCACCTCATTAATCTGTGGATTGAATCTATACAGCGCCTTCCTTTAATATTTCATCGAGAGTATATTCGAGGACACGCTCATGATCAGCCAGTTCAACCTGGAGTACTCTTTCCAGTATATTTAACCCTACTACACGACCAGGACCTTGTGGTGTAGTGATGACTTGACCTAAATCAGGTAGTAGCTCTTTTGCAGACTCATATTCATCATTTTCGTATTTTAAACAACACATAAGACGTCCGCATAACCCTGAGATTTTTGTTGGGTTTAATGAGAGATTTTGATCTTTTGCCATTTTTATAGATACCGGATCAAAATCACCTAGAAAGCTTGAACAGCATAGCATTCTACCACACGGACCAATACCGCCAAGCATTTTTGCTTCATCTCTAACACCAATTTGACGAAGTTCAATTCTTGTACGGAATATAGCCGCTAAGTCTTTTACAAGCTCACGGAAGTCAACCCGACCATCAGCTGTAAAATAAAAAATCACTTTATTTCGGTCAAATGTATATTCAACATCCACTAGTTTCATATCCAGTTGATGTGTAGATACTTTTTCACAGCAAACATCGTATGCTTCCTTTGCCGCAAAACGATTTTCTTCAACAATTAAACGATCCTTTTGATCAGCAATTCTAAGGACTTTCTTAAGAGGAAGCACAACATCATGCTCATCAACCTGTTTCGGAGCAATGACCACCTTGCCATACTCGACTCCTCTTACTGTTTCAACAATAACAAATTCATCCTTTTGAATTGAGAGATCACCGGGATCAAAATAATATATTTTACCCGCTTTTTTAAAGCGTACTCCAACTACATTATACAAATGAAGATCCCTCCTGCAATCGTAACACCAGCTCTTCCATTAGGAGCTGGGGATTCATATTGGCTTGCAGCTTTCTTTTTGCCTCCAATATATTAGACAATCCATCTGCAACTTGCCTTCCTGAAGCATGGAGAGCATATTGCTGCAGACGGGTCATTTCACTGACATAAACGACTTGATTTGATTTCTCAAGCTGTAAATATAGTAAATCTTTATATAATAGAAGAAGTAAGTCTAAACCTTGATCAAACTGTTCTTTTTCTTTAAAGTGTAAAAACCATTCCTCTTGAAGCAACACCAAAGCTTCGAGTGAGTTCTTTTTTAGCACTTCATATAATTTTAACACTATTTTTTGAGCTTGTGCAAACCAATCGTTATGACTTAGCTCCAAAGCCTCATCTAAATTATTGGTAAGTTGGGCAATTATAGGAGCTTTTGTTCTTTCTACCCCATGTTCATCCAATTTTTTTATTAATATAGCAGGAGAGAAGGGCTGGAATTTAATAATCTGACAACGAGACAATATAGTAGGGAGCATTTTCTGAGATCCCTCGGTTAATAAAATAGCTGTTGTCTCTGAATGCGGCTCTTCTAAAAACTTTAGCAAACTATTGGCTGCATTCCCTGTCATTCTATCCGCATGCACAATAATGTACATTTTTTTCTTTGATTCCACGCCTGTTTTGGAGAATTCCTCTTGTAAATCTTGAATTTGCTTTTTCTTTATCGAAAGCCCATCTGGCTCTAACAAATGGAGATCTGGGTGATTACCGCTAGTAATCCTTTTACAATTACTACATGAATCACATGGGATATAGTTGTCGATAGGACTTGAGCAGAAAAGGCTTTTAGCTAATAAATAACTAGCTTCTTTTTTTCCGATTCCTCTCATACCTTCGAACAGATAGGCATGAGCTAACCTGTCCTTTTGTATACTGTTTTTTAATAGCTTCCCAACCATTGGCTGCACTTGATCCATCTCATCCCAAGTTTTAAGCATCGTCTCACTCACTTACGTATATAAATTAATTAAAAGACCTTTTATTTCACCTATTTTACCTAACAAATCAATAGAGTTTTCTTCCTTTTCAAGTACTCCCTCGGTTAACTCCACTAACTTTTCATCGATCGTCTCAACAATTTTCAACGATCTTCCTTGTCCGTACTGATTCCAGCTATGTGACTGCTTTAAGTCCATGCCAAAATCAACTGCTTCCTTCACAAACCTTTTGACTAATGTCTTATACTTTGAAAGGTCTTTGAATGTTCTTGACCTCGATAATCTTTCACCCGCACTTTCAATATCCTTTAGGAGGTTTTGAAGTTGGCCGATTTGCATTTTTTGATCCTGTTTTTGGACGAGCTCATTAAATTTTAAACTAGTGTTTGTCGCTGCCTTTTGTTCGGATCGAATCTTATCTGTATTTAAACGAATATCCTGATTAATCTTCATAGATGACCTCGCTATTAAAAGTGATGGAACTGCTCAACAGGTAAAACAAAAACTGTGGCTCCTCCTACTTCTACCTCCACTGGAAATGGAACATAGGAATCTGCATTCCCTCCCATTGGAGAAACAGGAGCCACCATCTGGTCTCTTGATTTACAATTATCCTTTATAATCTGCAAGGCTTTCTCTACACGTATATCTTCCGTTCCAATCATAAAGGTAGTATTCCCCGATTTCAAGAATCCTCCTGTAGTAGCAAGTTTTGTTGCCCGAAAATTATTATCAACTAAAGCATTGGATAACCGGTTACTATCTTGATCCTGCACGACTGCTAAAATTAATTTCATATCATCCACCCCTTAGCGGTATAATATATTCTGAATTATTACCTTTATTATAACAGGTAATTAGCGTTGTACCATGCTCTAACCTATAATCTAAAATAGGAAATTCAAGGATTACTTTACTAAAAAAATAAAGTGCCTTAACTTGTAAGACACTTTCCCTCTTATTTTTTATCTAACACTTCTAATAAGTTATTTAAAGCCTGCTGAAAAACATGTTCTACAGACTGTGATGCATCAATCATTATGATTCTATCCTTATACCGCTCTAGCAGGAGATAATATCCTTCTCTCACTTTTTCATGAAAATGAAGTTCTTCCAAATCAAGTCTATTTACTTCTCTTCCTTTATGTTGGCCAATTCGGTTCAAACCAATTTCAGGATCAATATCAAAATAAAAAGTAGTATCTGGCATCCTTCCTTCAATGGCAAAGTGATTAATGCTATATACTTCATCTATCCCTAGTCCCCTTGCATACCCTTGATATGCTAATGAACTATCAATAAATCGATCACATAAAACGATAGATCCTTCTTGTAAATGCGGCAATACCTTTTCAACTAAATGCTGACGTCTTGCTGCTGCATATAGTAATGCTTCTGTTCGCGCATCCATGGCTGTATTTTCTTTATTCAAAATTACTTCCCGAATTTGCTCAGCAATCGGAATGCCGCCTGGTTCCCTCGTTACTATAACCTTCATACCTCGTTCGATTAGTGCGGTTGCTAGCATTCCAATAATGGTTGTTTTCCCAGCACCTTCTGGACCCTCTATTGTAATAAATAAACCCTTACTCATAATACCCTCCAACTAATTCACTTGTTTCTAATGATAAAATACCTTTAAGTTGTGATTCTTTATATTTTCTCCACCTTGAAATCTCGATCCAGCCTCTAATAAGTTGTGTATCTGCAAAATATCTTCACTTTTTATTAATTCCCCTGGTAATATTAACGGTATACCAGGAGGATAAGGAATAATACTCTCTGCACATACTCGTCCACTTGCCTCTGATAAAGGAATAATTTCTACTTTCTTTTTTTGCTGTTCCTTATATGACATTTGTAAAGTTGAAATAGAAGTTCCTTTAGTTAACTTCCGTAAGTTCCTTTCAGAGGTTTCTTCATCCCCAATTCCTTTTTTTATTGTACACCATACTTCCTCTATAGGATAGAAATCTCCTCTTTTTAAGAGTGGGAAAATAAAAAGTACATTATGCTCATCTGCTAACTCTGTAAAAATTCCAAACTCCTCTAATTTTGACTGCAGGTCAAAACCAGTTAAAGATGTTCTTGATTGTATCGTTACTTTTAAAGGATCTCCTTCACCTTTATAAGTGAGAAGCTTAATGGATGGAATCCCATTCAATTTTTCTCTAAACTGAGAGATCATTTGAAGAGTATATTGTAAGTCTTCTTCCTCATATGTTGCAATATACTTTCTAGCAAGGTCAAGAGAAGCCATAATTGGATAAGATGGACTACTAGATTGTAACATACGGAGAAACAGCTTTAACTTACCCAAGTCAACCCTTTCACTATTGTAATGCAAGTAGGATCCCATGGTCATTGCTGGCAATGTCTTATGTGCAGATTGTACGACCACATCTGCACCTAGTTCTGTAGCACTCATTGGAAACCCCTTGTTTCTTTTAAAATGGGCGCCATGTGCTTCATCCACTAAAACCATAATGTTGTGTTCATGGCAAAAAGTAATAATCTCCTTTAGGTTAGTTACCATTCCATAATAGTTGGGATATGTAACAATTAGTGCTTTAACCTGAGGATAGTCCTTTACTGCTTCTTTAATGCTATTTAATGTTATTCCTCCGGCTACTTGCCAGTCTGTGTCAAACTCCGGTGTTATAAATATGGGGTTTGCATTGGCCAAGCTCAGTCCGTTCATGATTGATTTATGACAATTCCTTTGAACAAGAACGTCATCTCCTTCACCTACAGCTGAAAGGATCATAGCCAAATTTCCACCCGTTGAACCATTTATAAGAAAAAAACTTTTTTTCACCTCATAATAATCAGCCAACAAAGTTTCTGCTTCAAGAATGGCCTCACTAGGAGAATGTAAATCATCCAAACCTGATAGTTCGGTTACATCGACAGTCAAAATATTTTGGTATACCGGATGAGCTTCTTTTAAAAACACCTCTCCATTTTTATGCCCTGGGACATGATAGGAAATTGCTTTTTTATTTTTATGTTGGATTAATGCATCATATAGTGGGGTGTGTTTTTGATTCACATGACATCCCTCTTATCTTTTTCGAGTATCATACTTGTCTATTTTAACAAACTAGTCCTTTTTATTCTTATTTATTTTTTAAAAGTACTCATGTAGACATACAACGATTTACTTATCATACATAAAATAGTATTCAACCAATCTATCGAAAAGATTATTCGAAAAATTGTATACAAATAGTGGATCTTGGTAACAATAGGTGTATGGAGGTGGAGTTATTTTGGAACCGATTATGGCTATAAAACAGCTGGGGGAAATTTGTGTTGTTTGTGAGCAGTCCAAACCGAAAGGAATACATCTATACACTTCATTTATTTGCGTGGAATGTGAACGAAGTTTAGTGGCTACGCCAACAACAGACCCAAAATATAAATATTATATATCAAAACTTAGAAAAATTAATATGCCCGAGATTTTCTCCTAATATATGAACTAGTGAAAAGTACCTTGATAGGTGCTTTTTTATCTAATTATGAATAAACAAAAAAAGCACCCATTCAGGTGCTTTTTTCTTTGCCTAGCGACGTCCTACTCTCACAGAGGGAAACCCTCAACTACCATCGGCGCTGAAAAGCTTAACTT
>NZ_JBOCCY010000024.1:0-54418 GCF_050586445.1 Bacillus coreaensis | reverse complement strand
CATTTTTTCTCACCTTTGTCTTTATCTTTGAGGAATTTTTATAAATAAGTAATATGATCCCTATTGCAACAAAGAGATCTCCAGGACTTAGTACGTATTTTATTACAGGTATCCAGTCGCCTAAAATCCAAAATTTTGTAGTCTCAGTCATCAATTGATGACGCGAATCTGTTTCAAATGATGTTACCTCTTGACCTGTTTGTTTAAGTGCATTTTCATCTACAGGCATTAATCCTTCATTTAATAGGAGTGCTAATAAATTTAAAATAGCCCCCGCTACGATCCAGATTACACCTGGGATTTTATAATTTATTATTAGTCCCACGATAATCCCAATAAATGTATATATAAGAATAGATTCAAATTTCTCCTTTGATTCTATTGCAATAATAGCTAAAGCAATTTGGACACCAAAACTAATTAAAATGACTAGAGGCCATTGAAATTTAACATTATTTATAAAAGTCAGAGGATTTCTCCCTTTTAAAAGTGTCAGTAAAATTGCTAATATAAGAATGTATTTCACTCCAACAACCTCCTTATAGTCAATTTAATTATTGGAAAGACTTAGAAGATTTTAATAAAACCCTCTAAGTCTCCAATGTTTTACCACCAAGGTCTACCGATTACTGCACCAAATGTAGCAGCGATTACAGCAGCAATTGTTAAAAATCTCGTTAATTTTGCTTTCATAGTTTTATTCACCTCCTTTCAAGGTATTTAATATCTCAAGCATTATTAGGAGTTGAAAACTAAACAAAAACCTTTTCCCCTAGAATTTCAGGTAATTGAAGAATTTCAAAAACCTCCATAACGTCTTTTCTTACATTTGAAATACTTACCTCTATATCTTTTTCTTGTAATGTTTGTACTACAGTTAAGAGGAGCCCCATACCCGAGGAATCTACAAAAGGGACATCAGTAAAAACTAGGTTAATATTTTTATACTTTTCCAAAGTAGGAATTAAATCCTCTTCAACCAGTTCTGTACTATCTATGTCTAAATCCCCTATGATATCTACTGTAAGTTTTTTTCCATCTGGACTAAGCTTAACTTCTATCATTCTGTTAACCCCCAATTTTCCTTACTTAAAAACTATTCTTCCCTCATGATCCAGAGAGGCCTGAATGTTATACCGAGTATCCTTAAATACAAATTTAGCCGAACCTATTTTTATTATTGTTCCTTCCATCGCTTTATTAATTTGGATTTTTTTGTCACTAGGAACCGATATAAGTGTTGATGAAGCGCTTTCCGCACCTGATTCATTCACTTCAACTCCCATTCTTCCATATACCTCTCCACCACGGATAATACCGGATATTTTCAATATGCCTCCAGCGTGTATTTTTGTATTTACACATCCTTGTCCAAAGACATGTATATCTCCACTACAATAAATTTTGCTATTGAGAGTATTCGGAATCGTTATATATGAATCTGGCTCCACAGGTGTATCAGCAAGTTCAATTAATCTCTTCATTTTCTTAGTTAGTAGCATTAAATCATCGAGTGAGGTTACTTCATTAGAAATTGATAAAAAATACCGAGATAAAGTTACACCTATCAATCTCCAATCTTCATTTTCTAAATACTTTTCTCCTATTCTTACAGCTTCAATATATTTTTTTACAACAGGAGGAAAGCTTTTGAATTTCTTCTCTAACAGGATACGGATTAATGGCTGTAACCCACCACTTTGTAGATCACTAGATTTAAATGCCGAAGTTTGATTTAATTGCTTAATAATGGTAATAATATTTTCCACATTCCTGTTGATAATCCCCAGCAGATGCCCTAATTCTGTTACAAGTAAATTATTTTTCCCTGCTGATACTTCCGATCCGATAATGGTTCCATTTGCTTGAATAGCTCCTGAGGAAATAAGGATTGCATTTGTGACTGTCTTTTGAACATATAAATCTCCTTCAGCCTCAACAATCATGTTATTTTCAACTTCACCAAATATTTCTACATCTCCAGAAAAGCGGATATTGCCACTTGATAAGTCAACATTCCCTTTATGTGTAAGTTTCTGGAATATTTTTACCCGAAGCAACTGACCTCTCCGTTCTATAAAAGGACGTCCTGATTGCGTTGCAACGATTTTGTTAGCCACTTTCACTACCCCTGTTCCAGCAATGAAAATAGTTGGATAAACTCGTTTCGGAGGAATGGGTTCATCTGTTACTGTATATCCTGGCTCTCCTGGTGTATGTTGATGTATGATTCCAATTACCTGTCCTCTCTCAACATTTGGAATTGTAATGGTTTCACGAAAATCCACCCTACCATCTTCTTTTTCCTTCGGCCCCTTCTGCATCTCTACATCGACTTTCAGTTCAACCCAACCATCAGTTCCTTCTTTAGGGGCAAGCCCCGAAGCAATCTCAAACGTTGAAGGAACCAATGCATCAATTGCTTTTTGAATTTGGCCTTTGTTAATCCCCTGTTTAACACCCATTTCTTCAAGTTTTTGCATAACCTCTGGAAAAGTTAGTGTATTATTTACCTCTTTTTTCTCAATAGCTGATACATCTAGATGATTATTTGGTTCAATATCTGGGATTGTCCGAATAATGCGATAACCTGGTTCTATAGATAACTGAGCTTTTAACTTTTGATTATCAAGTGTTACTTTCCATTTCGTTTCGGACTCAACATTTTCCCCTTCGATGTCGTATAGATCCAAATCAGAAATGACCGCCGTTTTCTCATTAACAAGTAAATTATTTCTATACAATTTAATTCCAGGTTGAATAGTAATTGTAGGAAAATGATTTGCTGATGCTTTGAAATTTATTCTTCCATTCGATATCCAAACCTTTCCTTGAAGTGGATCTAATTCAACCTGTTTCGTATGGTCTTCATATAATATGTTTTTCGAATTCTCTTCTTCTTCAAAACTTTCTTCTTCAATCATTTCATTTAAAAGATCTTCAATTTCAGGTGTGGAAGAAGTTAAAACCTTTGTTAACTTTACGACTGACTTTTTTGATCCTATGCCCAATATTCCTTTTGTGCCCTGCTCAATAATCTCAATATTTACTTTATCCCTCGTTGTATCTAGTATCTCAAGACCAACATGTATCGCTTCGTTTATGCTATTCCCTTTTGATAATATACTTTGCATGAAAGAATCCCTCCTAACCAATAACAGGGGAATTTAGGCTGGTAATATCAGCCTTTTGTTGGCTTATTTTTAATAAAACCATTGTGATATCATCTTTTTGAGGAACGCCCTCTGTAAATTGCTCTATTGATTTCATGACACATTTCTCAAGTTCTCCTACCCCTAGATCTTTGTTTTGTATCAATGTTTGAATTAGCCTTTCCAATTTATATCGTTCACCCGTATCATTTTGGGCTTCAATAATTCCATCTGTATAGAAAAAGATTGTATCTAATTCTTCAAGATATACATTATTTTCTTTATACACTTGATTTGGTAGTCCCCCAACCATAATTCCTTTTACATTTGGTAGTTCCTCAATATTATTGCTTTTCCCCTTAATATAAAGAGGGAGATTATGCCCCGCATTGGCGTACGTTAATATTCCTGTTTTAGGGTTCCAATCTGCACAAAAAAGAGTGACAAATGACTTTAATGTTCTTAGATCTTCATAGAGCGCTTGGTTCATAGCCGTTAATGTTTCACCAGGACCTTGAGTACTTTCAGCAGCACTCCGAAAAGCGCCTCTAGTTAATATCATTAACATGGCAGCCGGTATCCCTTTCCCCATTACATCACCGATAACAATCCGAATGTTTCCATTAACTAAAAGATAAAAATCATAATAATCACCACCGATTAGTCGAGCAGGAAGAGATGAACCTGATACTTCCCCACCTTCAAAGGTAGGAGTTTTTCCATTAAGAAGTTGAGACTGAATATTTCTTGCTAAATTTATTTCTCTTTGTAAAGACTTATCAAAGACATTTTGTTTGTCATCCGTTTTAGTAGGATAATTGTATGTGAGGCTATCAAAATACATTAAACAACCTCCCTTTGTATCGTATCTAAAATACGATACACTCCTACAGTTTCAAATATTTGGTGAGTTAGTTCATTCATTCCTAAAAGTTTAAGTTGAAAATTATTTTCCTGTGACAAATAAATAGAGTTTATTATTGAACCTATACCTGTAGAATCAATAAAATCTAAATCACTAAAGTCAAAAATTAAGGTATTGATACCCTGAGTTTCTTCTAGTAGTGGATCAATAACATTCGCAGTCGATATATCTAAAATCCCTTTAAATTTAAAAACAGTTGTTGTCCCCTGTTCTTCCTTTTCTATTACTAATCCCATTTTCTCTACCTCCTTATGAAGTATTTAATCTCTATAAGAGATAGACCCAAAGCATATTGTTTCTAACTTAATAGGTGCAAAAAAGCTCACCAAAAAGATTGGTGAGCTCTAATAGAATAGGGTAGACTGCCTCCTATCTTATTATTCCAACCCTTTCGGAAACCCGGCGATCATTGCTGAACCTAGCTTTAGACCCGTAGCTTTGCGTCCTTATTTTTCAATAAGTTTGCCATTATCGATGGTTTATTTATTAAGTATATCGTCGTCTTTTTGAATCATTTAAATGGTAAATCTAGGTTAATCATCTAGCAAAAGCAGGAATGTTCTTACCATTTGAAATAAAATTTACAAACTGCTTTTCTTCCAATGGTTTACTAAATAAGTAACCTTGAATAAAGTGACAATTCATTTTTTTTAACATTTCCCACTGTTCAATCGTTTCAACACCCTCCGCAACGACCTTTAAATTAAACCCTTTTGCCAGTAAATGAATGCATTCTACTATGATGGAATCTTCTTCGTTTTCTATTATATTTTTTATAAAAGACTTATCAATTTTTAAAAACTGAACCTTAAGCTTTTTCAGATGACTGATGGAAGTAAATCCTGTACCAAAATCGTCAATCGAAATAGATATTCCTAAATCTTTTAGCGAATCAATATTGGAGAAAACAGACGCATCCATCTCAAGCATGGAATTCTCTGTAATCTCTATTTCTAATAAACTAGGGCTTACTTGATATTTTTGTAAATATTTTAAAACTATTGGAATAAAATCCGCCCTCTTCAATGTTTTTGCAGATAGGTTAATGGAAATAGGGACTCTTTTAACTCCTGTTCCTTCCCATTTTATAAGCAAGCTGCAAACTTTTTGGAGAATCCATACACTCATTTCATCTATCAAACCGCTCTCTTCTGCCAAAGGGATAAATTCCATTGGAGAAATTACTCCCCATATAGGATGATTCCATCGGATAAGCGCTTCTGCTCCTTTAATTTCCCCTGTATATGTATCCACTCTCGGTTGATAGTTAAGGATGAATTCTTCTCTTACTAATGCTTTCTTTAAATCACTTTCCATTTCATAAAGCTAATATTCCTGGGAAATCCGGTCATTGTTATCAACTGTTTTTGGAATAGATTCAAACATGGTCACTGCACTTCCCCCAATTTATGATTTGGTCTGTTAGACATATGGCTGGAGAATGATCTATTTTATAGAATAAATTTATTAACACATCTAACTCTTGGCTGCAGGTAACAACTTTTTCATTTGTTAATTCTAGCTCAGAAGCTATTTCTAAAAGTAATTTCTTCTTTATGTCAATTTCTTCAAGCAACCTAACTTTTTTCCGTCCTATCATTGCCAATTATATGGACTTAATCATAATTCTCTAAAAGATATAGTAGGTTTTTCATATTTTAAGATATTAAAAAACCCTTGCGTTTTATCGCAAGGGCCTTACTTAATCTATTTATGCTTTGACTGCTAACTCAACTACACGGCGTGCAGATGCTTTTACTTCTTCTAAACCTGCAGCAATGATTTCTTGTGCTTTATCTGGCATCGCATTATGTCCTTCGATAATCACTTCATCAATGATTTGCATTCCAAACACTCCACCAAAAACATTACGCATATAGTTCACAGCCATTTCCATCGGTGCTGCTTCAGGCGCTGAATAAACCCCTCCGCGTGCATTTAGGAATATGGCCTTCTTTTCTGGCATTAAGCTTACTAGGTTACCAGAAGCATCATATTTAAATGCGAAGCCTGCTGCGTATACATAATCAATAAACGTTTGTAATTTTGCAGGGATCGTTAAATTCCATAACGGAAACGCAAACACAACAACATCTGCGCTTGAAAGTGCATCCATTGCTTTTTGTTTTGCAGCTAACAAACGTGATTCAACGTCAGTTAGTTCTCCACCATTTTGAACCTTACCAAATGCATCAAAAAGGTCTTGACCAAAATATGGTGTATCCTCTTCAAACACATCATAAGTAGTAACGTTTACGTCTTTCCCTTCTAACTCCGTCATAAACGTTTCGTACATCTTACTAGAAATCGCCTCAGAAGCAGGGCGGTTATTTGCTTTTACTACTAAAACATTCATTTACATTCTCTCCTTTATTGACTTCTTTGCCAGGCTAGTAACACTAACTAACCTAACTATAATTATTATAATCAGAGTCAAATGATTGTTAAGTACGCACTTAAAAGTGGTATAGTATCAAAATGTATACTATCACTTTAGCAATCACCTTCACATAGCCAGTTAATTTTTACCTAAAGGAGGAATTGAGATTGGAAATAAAGCCTGAATTATGTCGTGTCGACGATGCTTTAGGAATTTTAACGGGGAAATGGAAACCCATTATCTTATTACATCTTTTAACAAAAGGAACTCAACGATTTAGCGAGTTAAAGAGAAATATGCCTGGAATCACCCAGAAGATGCTAACTAATCAGTTACGTGATTTAGAAGAGGAAGACATTGTGCAACGTGTCGTTTATCCACAGGTTCCGCCAAAGGTGGAGTACTCCATAACGGATTATGGGAAAAGCTTAGAGCCCATATTAAGAGCCATGCATGATTGGGGTACGAAACACAATTTGCATAAGCAACAAAAAATGGTTAATGAATAATAATTTTTTTAGAGCTGTTACTATTGAACAGCTCTATTTATCTAGTTACTAGGCTTTTGATTGTCTATCTCGATACTTGCCGGGTGTCATTCCAACATGTTTTTTAAATAACACAGAGAAGTGGCGATAATTATAATAACCCACTTTTTCACTAACTTCGTTTACTTTCGCTCCATTCTTTAGCAATTTCTTTGCCTGTTCAATCCTCAATTTTGTGACGTACTTTATGTAGGACTCTCCCATTTGTTCCTTAAATAACACACTAAAATAGGTGCTACTCATGTTAGAATGCTCTGCCACTTCTTGAAGGCTAAGTTCTGTCTCGTAATTCAAATGAATAAAACGGAGGGCACGCTCAATGGCGATATGTTTAGGCTTAATCTGATTGTTCTTTACCCATTGCAAAATTTGATGCATCTGCTGTTGAAACCAATAGCATAGCTCTATCGTTGAGTGTAGATTGGCAACTTCCTGATGTGGCAAATATCCTTTATTCCAAAGACTTTCTTTAGCTACTTCCATACTTAGGTAAATAAGTCTTAGCATCTTCCCTTTTACTACTTCTGGGTCTAATTTCCGCTCTATCATGGAACAATTAAATTCCTCTATTTTTTGTAGAAACGCTTCACGATCAAGCATGCGGAGACTAAGTAGAAGTGACTGTTTTCTTTGAGTAAGTTCCTTTTCTGTCAATGCCTTACACTCAAGTTCAAAAATGGAAGCCTTAACCATTACATTCTTCAACTCCTTATCCATCAAATATTTACAGAGATTGAATATATACGGGTTAAATAGATTTCTAGATAGTCAAGTTTACGTTGGAGGACATCTACTAGATTGTTTATTGAAGAAGAACAGAAGGAGATAAAATTCACTTTTTCAGTACTTTCATTTTACTAAGTTTTATAATATTTTGAAAACGCTATCTTTTTGGTTGATGTCTGCTTTTTTTAGGTCATACTAAAAAAAGACCACAACCGTCTAATCGACTGGTTGTGACCCTTCTTGTGATTTATTTCTTTTTGGGTTTATCACCTTCAAAAGATAAACTATCAATTCGAAGATCTGGTGAATGGAATACGACATATACCGTGTTTTGACCCTTCGGCAATTTTCCTTTTAGATCAACAGTCACATCTGTGTATCCCAACTCGTTTACGGTCACCCCTGCATTCTCGATGGTGTATGTGTTCTTTTCTGTTTTCGGTACTTCAATTTCAGCAACAGGTTCGCTAGTAACAGAACCTGAATGCAAAGTAATTTTTCCTCCTGTCACATCGGAAGCAACACTAGCCGTTACTTGTTTTGAACCTGTTAGTACTACTTTTGGTAGAGCTACCCATGAACCATTTTGTTTCGATCGAACAGCATGATATTCTCCAACAACCTTTTCTGCTTTTAAACTTTCGGCTGTTCTTGCTTTGGAGACTTCATGATAAACAACTTCATTTGATGCAAAAGAGTGGTCGAACACATTAAATGGCTTATTTGTTGGTAAAGCCGCAAGTGATTCTCCATCAATGGCAATGGTACTTTCTGCTTTAACATCTTCAGAAGAAGATCCTATCATCAATACATAGTTTCCTTCCTCTACAAGGAAATCCCCGGCATTTACATCCCAAACAGCTAAATCTTTTGGATCGACCTTGAGTGTAACTTTCTTTGTCTCACCAGCTTGTAAGGATACCTTCTCAAAAGCCACGAGTTGCTTTTGAGGGGCATATTCCCCATAAGCAGATTTATTATTTTTTCCGTATAGCTGAACGACTTCAGAAGTATTTACCGTTCCTTCATTCTTCACTTGAACTGTTACTTCAAAAGGAGAACCATCAGAAGCCATCTTTGGTGCTTTAAAGTCACTATACGTAAAGTTACTATAAGATAGGCCGTAACCAAATGGGTATGTGACAGGAGCCTTTGTATACATGTAGGTTAATTCTTGTTCAATTGGATCGGCATTTGTCATATCCAACTTAAATCTTGGATCAATGTCAACCAATGCAATAGTTGTATTTCCTTCAGGAATAGAATACTTACTGATTTCTGGGAATGTAGACATATCTGCATACCATGTTGAAGAAAGTCGTCCCGTTGGAGCATAGTCCCCATATAATACTTGAGCTAATGCATGTGAATCGTACTGACCTCCATATGGTTGATAAACAATGGCTGAAACGTTCGGGTTATTTTGAATTGGCTCCATTCCGACCGGGAAGCTAGATTTTACAACCACAACTGTCTTTTTCCCTTCCGCAGCAAAAGCAGCCGATACTTTTTCAACCAATTCGTAATCTGCCTCTCCCATATTTAAGTCAGAGCGATCATTGCCTTCCCCCGCACTATGACGTGGAATAGCTCCTACAAATACAACAGCATAGTCATCCGTTTTCGCACGATTGACCGCTTCAACTCCTACTTCTTTTACGACTGTTTGTTCAAATTTCACATCATCATTTCGATTGGTTACATTTTCAGCATTTCCAATCGTTGATGCCGCAGTCTTCAATTTTCCATCAGAGCCAGTGGTAATCACTCGTCCGTTGGAATAATACCAATTCGTGAAATCACCTGAGAATCCAGTTCTGTATCCACTCGCCACAAGGGAAACCGTCTGATCTGCATTTTCCTCCAATCGGATGGTTGGTGGAATCGCACTTGTATTTCCTAACATTTGGGCAAGATCCCAGTCATTATTGGTTAAGTTTAATGCCGTTGGATTTGAATTTTCAACAGATGCATTAGCAGCTGTAGGTGACGTCACCCATTTTCCGTTTAATACTGAACGTAAGCTATACCCTTTTTGGCCCCAATCATACACTTCAAATAAATGAGCAGGGTTATTCACATCTAATGGTTCAGTTGTAGTTACAAGCTGAGAACCCTTTGTTACATCTGCTGCATTTTCGTCGGCTGTAACTGTCTGCCCATTCAGCTTTGATTTTAATGCAACCACTTCTATCGCCGGATCGTAGGAAACATTATTGGAACCATTCGCCTTGATAATGGCTAATAGTGGTGAGATTCCAGAGTTGTCTATATTCGGTGTCGTTCTTGCTGAGTATGTGGTTTTAAACCTTGAATCTGCATACACTCCAGAAACGGACGCCTTCTTGTTTTTCTCTAGTGGGAGTGCCCCATCATTCTTTAGAAGGACGATACTTTCTTGAGCAGCCCTTAATGCAACATCTTGATGTTCAGGATCACTATATGTAGCTAGTTCTTCCCTAACATCTTTCGCCTCTTGAGCAAACGGATAGTTCTTAGGAATTCCGTTCTCATCTACTTCATTAAAAATACCCCCTCGAACCATTTGATTCACATGCGGACGAGCTGCATCGATTAAATCCTCTTTTGTCACACCGTATTTCCCTGCTTCAACTGCATCAACTACAGCTGCCACATCGTCTAAAGCATTTTGAGGATTTGGCCCAGGACGACCGGCATTCGCATCAGCTAAAATCATTAAGATAGTTGCAGTCGTTCGATCCGTTGCATATTGCGTATCATAACCATTGCCTTGCGCATTTGCTCCAAAAACGTGGGCATCTCCATTAAAATCTGGAGAGCTGTAAACACCGTATTTAGAATGATTATTCGCATGAATTTGGTAAGGTGAAAGGATATTCGGAATTCCATTCGTACGTCCAAATGAAGTCATGACCCCTGCAACAGAACCAGAGCTTAGTGCTTTCAAAGGACTTTTTGTCTGATATTCGAAAATAGATCTAGCACCAGCACTATTATTAGCCGTTTGACGGAACCATTGTGCATTATATACGGAGTAATGCTTCGTCCCAACAGCGGCACGCATCCAAAATCCATCTTCACTCTTTTCCTGATCCGTCCCACTAAGACCTGCTGCCATATTATCAATCATCGTAGAAGCCATGTGAACATCTTCAGAAAACCCTTCGTCAAATCGACCGCTTAACGGATTAATTCGCATATCGCTCACAACCGTAAAGGCAACAGTCGCAGAAGGATCTGTTCCACCGTGTATATTCGACTCCCCTTGCTTCACTTTTAATGTACTAATTTTTTCACTTCCTACTACTTTACCAATGTCCGTAAGAAGTTCTTTATTCCAAGTTTGCCCCATTCCTACCAACGCAGGGAAATCCGTTGAAACCCCTTGAACATTATCTGCAGCTGATAGAGCACCAGGGATCACCTTGCCTTTATTGGCTCCACGCTGTAAGGTGTAATGGTTTCTTGAACCAGTTGCATAGACGGCCGGTCCTTCTAGACCTGTATATTCAAAATAAGCATCCACATATTCATCTAGATGGTCAGGGACACCATCAAACAATGGCATTCCATCAAATACACCACCAACCTGATTTTTAAATATGATTTTCTCTTCTGCTTTTTTCTCTGGAACTTTAAATCCAACGAGACTCGCGGTTAGCGAAGTAACAAGCAATACGGACAGTGATTTTCTCCCTATTCTAGAAAGACGGGATTTTTTCAACACAGCACTTCCTTTCAGGTTTTTTAAGCGCTTTCAATTATGGAGGGACCGGTCTCCTATAAAATTATCTTACTCCCTATCTACCATTCAGCGATAGAGAGCTATTTTTACGATTGTGTACACATTTTTAAGACAGGAGTAAAGTGGATTCATTTTAATTATCATCCTTGATAGGATTTTCCTAATTTTTACTCTGTCAAATGAACAGTATACTTAGAGTATGTCTTAGACCACAGTGACGTTTTTCAGATTGAGGTGATTGGGTTGGTTGTAAGAATTGTATTTATCATTACATTAGGGTTTCAGACGATTATTAATATGACAAGACCTGTCATCACGTTATATGCATCAGAGCTTGGAGCTTCTCCTCTTGAAATAGGTATCCTTACGGCAGCCTTTGCCTTATTTCCGCTCATTTTTGCGATTCAAGCCGGTAAATTAGCGGATAAACTTGGAGATCGCATTCCTGTTTTTATCGGGTTATTTTCCATTATTGTGGGGATGGCTATTCCATTTTCTTTCCCAAGCATGTGGGCCTTGTTTGTGAGCCAGTTTTTTGTAGGAATTGGTAGTGTATTTATCCCTGTTTCCTTACAAAATGTTCTTGGAAATAGTGCAACAAAGGAGAATCGTGATCACTACTTTAGTATGCTTGGCATGGCAGTTGCAACCGGTGCATTAATCGGGCCTATCATCGGTGGATTTGTTACGGAGCATATTTCATATTCGTTTTCTTTTCTTCTTTCCATTCTTATTGGAATCGTACCAGTGATTTTTACTTTTTTCCTGCCAGTCATGAAAAGGCAAGGTTCTGCAAATCATTATGGAATGCTTTCTTCTATTAAGCTATTACAAAATCCATTATTACAAAAAGCCTTATTTTCAAGTGCCCTAGTATTGTACTCAAGAGATATTTTTATTGCCTATTTTCCTTTGTATGCGAAAATCTTCCATATGTCCGACTCTACTATTGGAATCATTATAGCTGTCCAAGGATTAGCGATGATTGTTGTAAGGGTGTTTCTACCAAAATTAATTGAAGTAATCGGTAGAGACAGGGTTCTTCTTACTTCTATCATTGTTGCTGGAATCTCCTTTCTGCTAATGCCTTTTTCAGAGAATGTGATTTTTATGGGCATTTTGAGCTCCCTTATGGGGTTGGGCTTGGGTTGTGGTCAACCTCTCTCCATGACAACGACGTATAATGCTTCTCCTAAGTCAAGGACCGGAGAAGTTCTCGGGCTACGACTAACCACAAATCGCTTATCACAGCTGATTGCTCCTCTTTTATTTGGGGTAATCGGTGCCTCGGTTGGAATTATGTCTGTGTTTTTGGTTAGTGGGGTTTTCTTAGTTTCGGGGACCTTTTGGATTCGGCCGGAGAAAGTAAATTTATCAGAGGTAAAAGAAAATTAAAATGAAATAAGCAGACACTATATGTGGTCTGCTTATTCTTCATTTACTTATAACTCACTTTAACCTTACCTAATAACTCATCTAGTTCATCCAAGACTTCCTTAGGTAACGGTAAGAATGGTTTGTTTGCTACTTCTCTTAAAGACAAATGTCCCACTTTTCCTATCAAATCCTCAGGTAATTGAGATATCTGTGATGCCTTTTCTACTAAAATGTTTTTTGCCTCTTCGTTGTGGAGTAACTCGGTCAAGGCAAATTCTGTGCTGTAGCTTTCGATATAAGCTTTCGTTGGAGTATACCTTACTTCCCATACTCCGCTTTCCAGCTCTACCTGCACATTCTCATTCAATTGGTGTGCGGATAATCCAGTCTCACCTAATAATTGACCATTAATCTTTACGGTTTGTAGTAATGCATCTGGTAAGACAAGTGTGGCTGTTGCATTAAATGGAATTGTGAATGCAAAGTCCAGGTTTCCTTCCTCATCTATTGACCATTGGCTTTCATATAAACCAGAGGCAGAATTCAAACTAGCCTTTACCTGATTGATTCTGCTGTTTGGTTGTGGAGCTAATTGAATATGGCGGAATCCTGGCTGTTCTTCTACTGGATTGATACCAGCCATATTTCTAAACATCCATTCAACTATCGAACCGTATGCATAGTGATTTAGAGAATTCATATCGGTCCCACTTATTGTTCCATCCGGCAATACAGAATTCCAGCGCTCCCAAATGGTTGTTGCTCCCATTGTCACTGCATATAACCAACTTGGATAATCTTTATTTAGTAACAACGTATACGCTACGTCATTGCTTTCATTTTCAGATAATACTCTGCACAAATATGGAGTTCCCACAAAGCCCGTCTTTAAATGATTACCATCATTCTTTAACTTCGCACGTAAATCATTGGCGATTCTATCGGCAAACTCTTCAGGAACTAACTCCATAAATAATGCTACAATTAGTGCCGTTTGCGTATTTAATGCGAGTCGACCATTTCTTGTGAAGTACTCGTCCTGGATTGCGGTTCTTACCTCATTTGACAGGTTTTCGTATTCGTTCGACACATCCTCCATTCCAAGTACTTTCGCTGCTTTTGCGACTAAACCTGCGGAATAGCAATAATAAGCAGATGAGATAAAGCTCACCTCTGTTCCACCGGTAGGAAAATTAGGGTTTTCCCCGTCTAAAGCAAGCCAATCACCGAAATGGAAGCCTGTTGTACACAGTCTCTTTGAGCCTGATTCCTCATCTGCTCTTTTAATATAATCAACCCAAGCTTTCATGCTATCAAATTGTTGCTCTAATATGGCTTTATCACCATAATGAAGGTACACATTCCAAGGAATAATAGTAGCTGCATCACCCCAAGCACTTGAACCGCCACCATTAATATTTGTAGCTGGTACCACCATTGGAACCATGCCTGCTTTGTCTTCTTGTTCCTTCCAAAGATCATATCCATATTTGCTGAAAAAAGCATACGAATCCATATTAAAACAGGCCGTCCCTGAAAAGACTTGTGCATCCCCCGTCCAACCCATCCGTTCATCTCTTTGCGGACAATCGGTTGGCACATCTAAAAAGTTCCCTTTTTGTCCCCATAAGGCATTCAAAAATAATCGGTTCACTAATGGATTACTCGTTTCAATATGCCCTGTTTCATCCATATCTGAATACAAAACACAACCTGTAAAATCATCAGAATTCAATTCTCCCTGCCATCCCGACACTTTTACGTACCTGAAACCGTAGAAAGTGAAGTGTGGTCTAACAACCGTTTCTTCTCCATCGGATATATACGTAAACTTCGCTTGAGCTGTACGCAAATTTTCACGATAGAAATTACCTTCCTGAAGAAGCTCCCCATACTCTAACGTAATTTCTGAACCCTTAGGAGTCCTATTGTTAAATTGAATCCAACCCACCATGTTTTGCCCCATATCTAACACGGTCTCACCCGCAGGTGTGGAAATAATCTCGATTGGTTGAATCGTTTCCTTTATCACAACAGGTAAGCTTAATCTTGCTTTTAATCGTTCAAACCCTAAATCAATTTCTTGGACGGTATAGGTTGTACGATCATCAAAAGTGGCATCATACACCTCACCATCATAAATACTGCTTTCTAAAATATTACTTTTTCTCGCTGCCCAAGTGTTATCTGTAGATATAAGTTGACTTGTTCCATCTTTAAAGTAAAAGACCATTTCACATAGGAGAGCATACTTATCTCCATAGATTTCAGAGGTTCCTCCATCAAAACCAAATCTTCCTTTATAAAGACCACTTCCTAGCATCACTTCAACATTGTTTTGTCCTGTTTTAATATACTCTGTAATGTCATAGGTTTGATATTGCAGCCATTTATGATAAGCATTAAAATGGGGAGTTAAATATTCATTCCCGACCTTGTCACCGTTGATCTCCATTTCATATAAACCTAACCCACATACATATGCTCGAGCAGATTCAATTTCTTTTTCAATCATAAAATCTTTCATTAGTACAGGCTCTATACTCTTATCAAGCTCTGGTGTAATCCAACTTGCCTTCCACGGCTCCTCCCCCTTGGCTGTCTCAAACCAGGCAGGATCGCTAGTTGCCATATCCCCATTATCCGCCCATACGGTCACGCGCCAAAAATAGCGTGTATTCGGTTGTAGTTCGATTGGTAGTTCAAAAGCAAGACTGTCTATTTCTTCACTTTTCCCACTATCGAACACGATGTTAGAAAAATGAGGATCTAAAGCCACCTGAATTTGTGCAGCTGTTTGCTTTTTTGCTTCTGTTTCACAGGTGATAAAAGATAGTCTTGGTTTTCCTAGATCAAATCCCAAAGGGTTTGTTATACGGTTCGTTTTTAAATTTATGATTTTCATGTTAGAGTCTCCTTTTAACTAGTACTCTTTCTTTTTATAATCTAGTATCCCATTTTCCACAAAACGCATCTACGGGACTCTTGCCTTTGAATTCTGATCTTCCAGTAATTTTATCGATCACTGCCTTGACGACAAACTCATTAGACGAATACGCATTAATATACGTTTTTACCATCGGTACATCCTGAAGGTGATAAGGGTTGGCTACAGATATAAACATGATAGGAATTTCGTTTACAAACCATGGAGCATTTGCATTTAAAGGCTGCATCCAATTGATTCTAACAGTTGTTTGATTACTTGCCGTTTCTAAATTCGCTACATATAAAACAAGGTCATATTTTTCTTTTAGATCATGAACACTCATGAGTAATTCTTTAAAGTTCACCTTGCTATTATCGAAAAGATCGACTTCAAATCCTTCTTTTTGAAGAGCTTCTAAAAAGGAATGAGTTACAGAAGCGCCTTCTTTCAAGCCGCCACTTTGGTCACCTAAAATATTTAATCTGATCCGTTTATATTGTTTAGGGCTAATCGGTAATAATTTCTGTGTGTCCTTTACTAACGTTACCGACTGGTCAGCACATTCGCTTGCCCACTTCTTATGCTCCTCACTCTGTAGTACAGATAATGCTTCTTGACCGGGTACAAGTGTTCCATCAACTTTTTGATTGTGTAAACCTATAGACAACTTTAAAGCTAATATTCTCGTTACGGCTTCATCTACTCTTTCGACTGAAAGAATACCCGTTTCAATTCCCTTCATCATAAACTCATAATCTTCTCTAATATCACGATTAAAGAGGAACATATCACAGCCTGACGCAATGGCTTTTGGTACAGCAATTTCTCTTTTTTCCGAAACAGTGAAACCAAGCATTGGAGTCGCATCTGTAATGATTAGTCCATTAAAGCCTAATTGTTTTCTCAACAAATCATTTAACAGCTCTGGAGCTAAAGTGGCTGGCATAATCTCTTCGTCTTGAATGGTTGGAACGAGTTTTCTAGAATAATGTGGTAGTTTGATATGACCTATCATAATCGATTTTGCATCAGCCTCAATCATTTCTTTATATACCATTCCAAATGTTTGGTCCCACTCTTCTGGTGATAGTGAATTCACAGAAGATAAAAGATGGTGATCTCGATCATCTACTCCATCCCCTGGAAAATGCTTAACAGCGGCTGCTACACCACTTTTAATCAAACCTTCCATATAGGCTTTTCCCATATTCGTCACTCTTACAGGATCAGAACCAAATGTTCTTACATTGGTAATCGGATTTTGATAGTTCATATCAATATCAACGATTGGTGCAAATGCCCAGTTACAACCTACTGCTCTTCCTTCGCGACCGGCAACTACCCCCAACTTATAAGCCATGTCCACATTGTCCGTGGCTGCCACCTGTAACTGCTTCCCAAAGTACGTTCCATCGGTTGCAATACCGTTTCCTCCCGCTTCTAAATTAGCGGAAATTAACAAAGGAATAGGAGAAAGACTCTGTAAAAGTCGGTGGGTTTCCTGCATTTTCGCTCCCTCGTTCGGACGATACATGATCCCACCTGGCTTGAATTCTTCGATAAATCTAGTTAACTCTTCTTCCTGATCGGAGCTGCCAATCGGACAGAATAGTTGGCCAACTTTCTCACGTAAACTCATGGACTGGAGGGTTTGTTCAATCCAACTGATATCTTTATCTGATAAAAAAAACGGTTTGTTTTTTAAATGAGCGTATTTACTTTCCATTTGTATCATCGTTTGCTCTCCTTATCTCTCCAATAATTGTTCAATATTGAGCTTAGTTAAATCCTCTACACAGATATGTGCGTTAGGACAGGTCGCAGCTGCGCCAATTCCTACTGCCTTCATTCCTGCAGCAATCGCAGCTTCAATCCCTGCTTCTGCATCCTCCATAACGATACATTCTTCCGGTCGTACGCCAAGCCTTTCAGCTGCTAGCAAGAAAACCTCTGGATCTGGTTTACTATTTTTAATCGCATTTCCATCTGCAATCGCATCAAAGCTTGAAGCCATTCCGATTTTTTCTAAGATAAAAGGTGTATTTTTACTTGAGGAACCGATCGCTATTTGGATTTCTCTACCTTTTAGATTCAGAATAAGTTCCCTTACACCCGGCAAAATATCTTTAGCAGATAGATGGTTTAAGAGTTCACGATATGTTTCGTTTTTTCGTTCAGCTAGAAGGAGCTTTTCAGTTTCGCAATAACTCTTAGTTGTATGGTTCAAAATGATGTCGAGACTTTCCATTCGGCTTACGCCTCGTAATTTTTCGTTTATCTCTCGATTAAAAGGAATCTCTTCCTGATCGCTAATTTGTTTCCAAGCTTCGAAATGATATTCATCTGTAGAGACAATAACCCCATCTAAATCAAAAATGACTGCTGACTTTTTCATATATCCCATCCTTATCTCAGGGCGTTTCCACCATATTGATTGTTTGAAAGCGTTTCATTATTTTTATGATATAAGATTTTTTAAATTTGCGCTTTCCCCTTTTTGACATTAAAATAGCCGTTATTTGTTCTAAATGAAATTGGAGAAGGATTGCTGAAACGATAAAGGACAAAAATAGAGGATTTGATTAAGGAAAGTGAAGATGAACAAACTTACTGAGGAGGCTAAGAATTAAGGGGATAAAGACCATTTCTTATTATATTCACTTCATTAGTGGTCTTCATTTCCTCTATGATAACCGTTTCTTACTAGATTCACTTCAATAACGGTCTTCATACCCACTATGAAGACCGCTTCTTTCTAGATTCACTTTAATAACAGTCTTCATTTCCTCTATGACGACCACTTCTTATCTAGTTGGCCCTAATAACAGTCTTCATACGAACTTACAATTGTTTCTTCAACCACCTAGCCGCAAGATCGAACCATATCTTGCAGTCTTCATTTAAATGACTTGGATTATTTGCCGTTGTTTCATCACAAAGAGATAATCCATGTACTCCGCTTTCAAAGACATGCAGTTCATAAGGAACCTTCTTTTGCGCGAGTGCTGTTGCAAATCTTAGAGCATTTTCAGCATAAACGAGTGAATCATCTGCTGTGTGCCAAATGAAAGTTGGCGGAGTCTGAGGAGAAACGTAGTTCACGGGACTAACTTCAATAAGCTGCTCTTCTGTAGGAGTGGCCGTTCCAAAAACAGCTTTACTCGAAATATCCCAAAACCCTTTAGCGAATGAATCTGCATCTGTGTCTACTTTTTCCTTCATAAGCTGATAGTCTACTAGGGGATATCCGAGAATAACAGCGCTAGGCCTAAAGACGTCACTTTCAACACTAAATTTTTCTGTTAAAAGTGCACTATTCCATTGAACTCCCAAACTAGCAGCTAAATGCGCTCCTGCAGAGAATCCACAAACAGCAATTTTTTCAGTGTTTACTAACCATTTAGAAGCATGTTCTTTAATCATTAAAATGGCTTGTGCTAAATCGAATAATGGTTGAGGGTAAGCAGACTGTTCATTCGGAGCCGGTAGATTATTAAAATCCTTAACCCATTCCTTAAAATAAGTAGTATAGCGTAAAACAAATGTATGATAGCCTTGAGATGCAAAGCGTAATGCAACGGGTTCTGCCTCACGGTCGGATGTTCCTAAATATCCACCACCAGGACAGATAATGATAGCGGGACGTGTTTTGTCCGTTTGTAATTCTAATGAATTTTCGTGAATATAAGTTTGTAAGTATACATGATCACAATTTTCCCATAGTCTGATTTTTTCCATTAACATAACGATAATTCCTCCTTATTTGTTTAACAGAATAATGGGCCCGATTGAAAAACCGAACCCATACTTTTTTCTATATTGTTTACCTATTATCCTATCTTTTCATAAGGAATTTCTTCTGAATCGTCTTTTCCTTTAATAGGCGCTCCCATTTCTGGAATTGGAATAACAGCTAATGCAGATAGTACAGAGAACCCAGCAAGTATTAAGAAGAATAAAGTATAACCGTCACCACCAAACCATAAGACCCCTAATGCAATTACTGCAGGTGCTGCAAAGTTTACTAATGCTGAAGAAAGCTGGACGGTAACATTCATAATAGACAAGTCTTTTCCCGTATCCATTTTTGACGGCAGGATACGGTTAACTAGTGCATTATCAACTGCTCCGTACATACCAAATCCAAAGTTGAAGATAAAGTTACCAACAATGACCCATATGATATCTTTAGAGAATGCAAATGCAACAAGACACACACCTGTTACTAACGCTGCCCCCATAACAAAAGGTTTTTGTTTCTTGACCTTATCAGAAAGGAAGCCTCCAAGAATTCCCGCCACCACCATTAGCATAATGGAAGGTGCCGTATAAGCCATTAATTTAAAGATATCTGCTTCCCCAAGATGGAATCTAGCAATATAGAACAGAGTTAATAGTGATAATCCAGCATTTGAAACGTTAATAAATAGTTTTGTTAGTAATGCCCAAGTGAATGTTGGGTGCTTTTTATAACTAGGATAGAAGTTTTGTAGTCGCTTCCAAATTGGTGTATTCTTTGAAGCTTGCGCTGTACCAGCAAAGTAGTTATCTTTTACAAGTAGAGCTGCTGCAATTCCACCAATTAACTGAATAATGGCTATTGCTACTAATTTCTGTTGGACTGTTGAATCTGCAAACACACCCATGATCATTTGACCTGACATAACGAATGCAGGAGCCGCTGCACCAATCAGTCCAGATACACGACCAAATTTTTCAGGTTCCACTTGTTCAGGTACGATGGCAAAGCAAGAAAGAGAAACCATTCCATAAAAGAATTGAACTAAGCAGAAACCTACTACTAGAACAGGTATTGATGGGGCATATGTTAGTAAAGCATGGATAGCGCTCCACCGATACTTCCCGCAACCATCCAAAATCTTCTTCTACCAAACTTCAAGCGAGTCTTATCAGCGATGACTCCGCCTAAAGGACCTAAAAATACAATCGCAAGTCCACCAATCCCAGCAACCATACCATAAACAGCGGTTACATTTTCCTCTCCAACAAGTCGAATAATATTAAACTGAATAAGACCAAAACCAAGTAATACGAGAGGAGCTACTGCCGTACCTACTCCCAAAATAGCTGCAAAAACTAATCGAAACAGCGGTGTAGGTGTTTTATTCCATGTTACACTTTCCATTTGTTTAACCTCCCTTTAATAACTATCTAAGCGCTTTCAAAAGCCCTATAAAACTACTACATAACATAAGTGCTAAATAAACTCATTTTCTTTCCGCGCTGGAAACGCTTCCTATGTACTTCATTATAGAACTATGAAAACCTTTACACTATCCGATATTTGCTCAAAGAGAGACCGTAAATTGTCATTTCTCTTTTGAATTGACTTTTTACATTAACTAACTACAACAAAAAAAGGCAGGTATTTTAGCCTGCCTAGAGGGTTCTTTGAGGAATAATTTCTATTAATTGCACTTCGTGAGGCTGTAGGGTCTCTTCTATAATGAACTCTCCTTCAACACTTACCTCTCTTATATGCTTTTTAGGAATGGAAGAATGCTTTAAATATTCAACGGCTTCCTCATCCATCCGGATAGGCGCTCCCATTTCTACCCATTGATCAAAGCTACTCCCATTGCCTCGGTTTATTTTGTGTTGGTTCACTATATAAATCCCCTTATCCAAACCGCCTACATATAGTGTCATGCGAATATCATCTTTATCGAGAAATACCTTATAGCGATCGGTCAAATCGATTTTTGCATGCTGATTCATACAATACAATCTGTCATAATGGCAATAATGATAAAGAATGATTTGATACCCCCCAGAACTTTTGGTCACAAAATACCCTTCCCCTGATGCTATTAACTCATTTCCAAGCTTTCCTAGAAATTCATATGCATATAAAGCAGGCTTTGGAATGCCATTGTTCGTTGTTAAACCGAGGCCACCATGATACGTTTCAAGGGCAATCCTTTGTTCCTCAATGAAGTCTGTCAAAGTCCAATAGCCCAAGCTTTGGATCTTATCGATATTTTCAAGCAGATTTTTAACGATAAAAGCGGCTTTAAAGCTTGTATCATTTGTTAAATCTCGATGAAAGGCGGTTGAATTCCATTCTGTTAGGTGAACCTCTAATTGTGACATTTTTTTCTCCGCTAGAATGTCCTTGAGTCGGTTAATCTTATTTTTTAAAAAGTCTTCGTCTCGTGAAATGTAACCAAACTCGAAGGAATCGCCGTCTACCATTTTTCTTTTCTTATTAATATCTTTTTCTTCATGTGAGTAACAATGGAACGTAATAAAATCAGGAATGCAATTCTCGTTACTACAAAAGTCTAAAAACCCCTGTAACCAAACACTATTCACCGTATTAATACTTGGGCCGCCCACTTTATAGGTAGGATTGTGCTTTTTTATCGTGTTATAGGTACTTTTATAAAAATCACAATAATCCTCAAAGGTCCCTCTCCAAAACACGTAAAAATCAGGTTCATTCCATACCTCAAAATACCAGTTTTTCACTTCTTCCGTTCCATATCTATTTTCATAATGTAAAATAAAGTTCTTCACTAGAGAATTCCATTTTTCGATATCCTTCGGCTGGCTAATAATACTTTTTTTATAAAAAACCGTTTCCTCTTGATTTTCAGCTAAGTCTCTTGGCATAAAACCAAGTTCAACAAATGGTTTTACGTCTATGCTTTTTAAAAAATCGAATAGCTGATCTGTATAGAAAAAGTTATACTCGACCTCACCCCTATCGTTTTCCGCGTATACCATCATTTCATCGTCAAACAATCCATGAAAGCGAAGATAGTGAAAGTCGGTTGCTTTTTTCACTCTCTTTATTTGCTTTTGAACACCTGTATAAAGACCCTCTTTCGCCTTTCCGATTGTCATTAAATTTTTCCAAGTATGATTCAGTTTAGAGGTTTTCCCTTTTATATTAATAGGAATCTTTTTCTTAACCACCGCTTTATGATTCACTTCAATTAATTTATCCTCTTGAGGTAAAAACGAAAAGAGCTTTGAGAAGGCTTGATCCTTATCAATTTCAACATAGTTAGCAAGCGTCACTTTGCTACTATCTGTTTTTCTTGGTTCCATTTCAACGGCCCGTCGATATTCACTTGGTGTCTGTTGATAAAATTCCTTAAAAGCTCGGTTAAACGCCTTTACACTAGCAAATCCATTATCAAGGGCAATTTGCGTTAAAGGAATATCGGTAAAAACAATATCTTTTACCGCATGGTCTAGTCGAATACTATCGACATACTTTGAAAAGGGCATGCCAAGATGCTTCTGAATAAATTTAGAAAGATAGTGAATAGAAAGAAACTCAATCTGAGCTAGTTCGTTAAGTGTTATTTCTTGCTTAAAATTATCCTTTACATAAGAAGTGATTCGTAAGAGTCTATCGATATGCTTTTGGCTGGAGATTTTGCTTTCCTTAACGTTTTCATCTTTGAAATTTTTCGTTAACAAGTATATTAATTGGAAATAAAGAGATTGTATTTGTAGCTCATATCCTTCTCCCTCTTTATTAATAACCCACATCATTTGTGCAAGCAGAGCTCGAATCTCATTAAACTCCCCTTGATGGCTTTCATCGAATAAAAAAGACTTACAAGAGAAAGAATATGTGTCGGCGTCTTTTATATTATTCTTCAAATCAGGGATCGGGATTTGAAGAGCTAGTAATAAATTATCTTCTTGATGTTGTATGGAGTGGATATCATTTGCGTTGATCAGAAAAATATCCTTTTCATTTAAATGGTATCTTTTATCATTAACCGAAACAGCAACCTTCCCTTTTAACACAAAGATCATTTCTATGCTGTCATGCCAATGGTTTGTCACATAATCAACGCTGTGCAGAAAAATATGTATCGGCAGGTCCTTATTCATTTCGATAATTTCATATGTAAAGTTCATCGTATTCACCCGACTTTTAACCTATTTTTTCAAGTATACCTTTCTGTCGATTAAAAGTGAATGTTGTCGTATGGCAATTTTCAGTAGATTTTGCATTGAAAAATTACTAGTAATACTAAAATACTCCTTTTTAAAACTTCTGAAAATTCACACTCTAGTTGGTAAGATTGTTTATGAAAGCGTTACCAAACATACTCACTTAACTTTTTGGGGGGATATGATGTTAAAGAAGATGAGGAAAAAAAGAAGACAATTAACTTCCATTGCATTAGCAACAGGTATTGCTTTATCCGGATTAAGTTTTCAAACAGGAGTATTCGCAGCTGAACAAGAAGCACTAAAGACAGAACAAACAATCAAAAATATAGTTCCTCAATTAGTAGACAAGGCTTCCATTGATGCTGTCATCGCCGCTATGACGGTGGAGGAAAAGGCAAAACTCGTAGTAGGTGTGGGCATGCCTGGAATGACAATTCCTAAACTTCCCGTGCAAGGTGCAGTGGGAGGAACACCAGCCATTGAGAGATTAGGAATTCCTGCCATGTATTATGCGGATGGACCGGCCGGGTTAAGAATTAGTCCAACACGTCCTGGAGAGTCAAAAACGTATTATACCACTGCCTTCCCCATCGCTACCTCATTGGCATCCACTTGGGATACGAGTGTAGTAAATAAGGTTGGGCAAGCACAGGGGAATGAAGTGAAGGAATACGGTGTGGATGTATTGCTTGCACCAGCTCTAAACCTTCACCGAAACATATTAACCGGAAGAAACTTTGAATATTTTTCTGAGGATCCTTTGATTGCAGGTAAGATGACCGCTGCCTTAGTAAATGGTGTCCAATCTAATGGAGTAGGTGCTACCATCAAACACTATGCAGCTAATAATCAGGAAACCAATCGTTTTACCATTGATACGATTGTTTCTGAAAGAGCTCTTAGAGAGTTGTATTTAAAAGGCTTTGAGATCGCTGTGAAGGAATCTCATCCGAAAGCTGTCATGAGTTCTTATAATCTGCTAAATGGTACACCTGCATCTCAAAATGAAGAATTGCTGACAACAGTCTTAAGAGGAGATTGGGGCTACGATGGCTATGTGATGACTGACTGGTTTGCTGGAACAGATCCGGTTGCCCAAATGAGAGCAGGAAATGATCAGATTATGCCTGGTTTCCCTCAAAGCTCAGAACGAATTGCAAATTCGGTTAAAAACGGAAGCTTAGACGAGGCGATATTAGATAGAAATGTTAAGAACATCTTAAACTTCGTCGTCGAATCTCCTAGCTTTAAAAATTATAGCCATTCTGACAATCCAGACCTCCAAGCTCATGCCCTAGTTGCTCGTCAAGCTGCGGCGGATGGAATGGTTCTATTAAAAAATAATCAAAATGCACTTCCACTTCAAAAAGAAAACAAAGTGGCGTTATTTGGTACCGCACAGATTGAAACGGTAAAAGGTGGAACAGGTAGTGGAGATGTAAACGCAGCCTATACCGTGTCTATTGTAGACGGATTGAAACATGCAGGATATTCACTCCATGAAGACCTTGTGAATCAATATAGCAACCACATTAGTGAGTTAAGACAAATGGAACAATACAAAATAAAGCCGAGTCCATGGGGTGAGGACTTTGGAAAAGAAATACCAGTCATTCCTGAAATGGTTTTAGATACGAACCAGATTAAAACAATCGAGGGTGAATCAGATATCGGGGTCATTGTGATTGGAAGAAATTCTGGTGAAGGTGTGGATCGTCAAAATGTAAAAGGTGATTACCTTCTAACAGATACGGAAAAAGCGATGATTCAAAACGTCTCAAAAGCATATCATGATGCTGGAAAGAAAGTGGCAGTTGTCCTGAATATTGGTGGCCCTGTTGAAATAGCAAGTTGGAGAGATCAAGTGGATTCCATCCTTCTAGCATGGCAACCGGGACAGGAAGCAGGTGATGCGGTAGCAGATATATTAACTGGAGCGGTGAACCCTTCCGGAAAGCTAGCAACCACCTTCCCTGTAAAATATGAAGATGTACCTTCATCTGAAAATTTCCCTGGTACACCAGCAGAGAACCCTACTCAGGTTGTCTATGAAGAAGACATTTATGTTGGTTATCGCTATTACTCAACCTTTGATGTGAAACCTGCCTATGAATTTGGATATGGATTGTCTTATACAAGCTTTGATTACAGTAATGTTCGAGTGAATCAGGGAGGTAAATTCAAAGATCAAATTACCGTATTTGCTAATATAAAAAATACAGGAAAAGTATCAGGAAAAGAAGCGGTGCAAGTATATGTTTCGGCTCCAGATGGAAAGCTTGAAAAACCTGAAATAGAATTAAAGGCATTTGGAAAAACAAAAGAATTAAAACCAAATCAAACTGAACTATTAAAGTTTGATTTGAAAGCGAAAGACCTCGCTTCCTTTGATGAAGAGAAAAATCAATGGATTGTAGAAAAAGGTAAATATACTGTAAAGGTTGGAGCTTCATCAGAAAATATTAAAGGCACCGCTACCTTCACAGTTACCAAAGATATCATTGTAGAAGAAGTGAGTAATTCGTTAGAGCCAGAGGTTGAAATTGATAGACTCAGTAAAAATTAAGATACAAACGCCAATATTGAAACTGGATATTGGCGTTTTTTATTGGTCCTGATATAAAAAGAGATTTTTATATTCTTTTGGCGTTATGGACATATACTTTTTAAATTCCTTATAGAAATGAGATTTATCAAAGAAGCCTAAATCATCTACCGTTTGATCCTCAATATTTTTGCTGAATTCTAGGAGTTGATGGATAGACTTTTGCAATCGAACAATTTGGCAAAATTCCTTTGGAGAAAAACCAATATATTGGTCAAACTTTTTCCGAATGTACCTGTCCGTATAGCCTGTAATGGAAGACAATTGCTTTACACTCATTGAGCCCTGAGAAGAATAGATCTTATTTAAGCAAAAATTGGTTAGATTTAAGTCATAATTCCCTTCATAGTTTATTGAAGTTAAAAACGAAGTAAACCACATGATCCGATCATTTAAGGTGGTTTGTTCTGCTAATTCTTCTAGGATGGACGGATGAAATGTAAATGCATCAAATAAAGGGATTTGTTGATGATGAAGCAGTTCCTTTAAGGAACATTGGAATTTCAAACTGCCTTGTTCAGGATAAAACCTCACACCAAAATAGTCAGCATCCTTCCTGAATTCATATGTACATCTTTGTAAGGGGCTAGTTGCAACAACCGCAAAAGGTTTGGCGGAATCAAAGCAAAAAAGTAGATCTACACAGCCATCTGGAATAACTGGTAAAAAACCTGAGGACGTTTCTAAAATTTTAAATTGATAGAATAAAGATACATTCTTTTTTAAGATTTCTGGAGGCTTTTCTTCCTCATAATAATAGCTATTTTTAATCATCTCCGGCTGGGTAGGGTTAAATAACCAAGTCATTTTCATCCTCCTTTATACAAATATTTTCACCATATACAAGTTGAGAAACATTATAACTTATTTACAGTCCAGCCCCTCCTTATGCGTTAGATAATATAACATCATTTGTTACTAGTTATTACGTAGTTCCTTTTTTTACAATGATTTTATTCTGAGTGTTTCGTATATTTAGAACAACCAATCACAAGGAGGAACTACAAATGGAAAAAGTAAAAGTAATAAATAAAGTGAAGCATCCTTTAGAACCTTTAACTGGAGAAGAAATTAACAAAGCTGTAGCCATTTTACGTAAAGAGATGAACTTAAGTGAACATGTAAGATTTGTTACAGTCGTGTTAAATGAGCCTGAGAAAGACTTTGTTCTTAATTTTCAAACGGGAGAGGAAATCGAAAGAGAAGCTTTTATTATCATTCTCGACAATGAATCAGAACAAACCTACGAGGCTGTTGTTTCAATTACAAACGAAACAGTTGTTACATGGGAACACATTCCAGGAGTCCAACCAGGCATCATGCTTGATGAATTTGAGGAGTGTGAAAAGGTAGTCAAAGAGTGCCCAGAATTTCAGGCTGCTTTACTAAAAAGGGGAATCACAAACACAGATCTTGTTATGGTAGACCCTTGGTCGGCTGGTTACTTCGGTATAGAAGAAGATGAAGGGAAACGGCTAGCTAGAGCAATTTGTTGGGTAAGAAAATTTCCAACTGATAATGGATATGCGTACCCCTTAACAGGAATCGTAGTTTATGTAGATTTAAATAAAATGGAGGTTCATAGATTTGAGGACCATGGTATTCGTCCACTCCCACCTACGGATGCAAACTATACACCAGAAACGTCCGATAGCATTACACTACGAACAGATTTGAAACCATTAGAGATTATCCAACCTGAAGGTCCAAGCTTTGAAGTAGATGGCCATTATATTAAATGGCAAAAATGGCATTTACGCTTTGGTTTTACTCCACGAGAAGGACTCGTTCTTTATACAGTAGGATATGAGGATAAAGGTACTATTCGTCCTATTTTATACCGTGCAGCTTTATCCGAAATGGTTGTACCTTATGCAGATGGAAGCTTTGCCCATAACACGCAAAATGCTTTTGATGCAGGAGAATACGGAATGGGTCAGCTTGCCAACCCATTAACATTAGGATGTGACTGTTTAGGTGAAATACGATATTTTGATGCAGTCATGACAGACAGTAGAGGAAATGTACGTACGATCCCTAATGCGATTTGTCTTCACGAGGAAGATTATGGAGTTGCTTGGAAGCATACGGATTGGAGAACCGACCAAGTAGAAACGCGTCGTTCTCGCAGATTAGTTATTTCCTTTTTCTGTACAGTTGGAAATTATGACTATGGTTTTTACTGGAGCTTCTATCAAGACGGAACAATTGAAAGTGAAGTGAAATTAACCGGGATGCTCAATACTGGTACATTTGATGAGACTGGCAAATCTAAATACGGTACGGAAATCGCTCCTCAATTAAATGCGGCTTACCACCAGCATTTCTTTAACTTCCGCCTCGACACCATGTTGGATGGAATGAAAAATTCAGTAGTAGAAGTAAGCACTTTACCTGAGACAAAAGGACCTCATAACCCGAATAATAATGCTTTCTATATTGAGACGAAAACATTTAAAACGGAACAGGAAGCACAAAGAACAATGGATTTCGCATCTCAACGTACGTGGAAGGTGATTAATCCTCATTCATTAAATGCGGTTGGTACACCAGTTGGATATAAAATCATGCCTGGAGAAAACTGCTTGCCATATGCTAGTCAGGACTCTAGCGTAATGAAGCGGGCGGGTTTCCTTAAAAATCACCTTTATGTGACTAAGTACAATTCGAAAGAAAAATTTGCAACTGGAAATTATCCAAATCAGCATAAAGGTGGAGATGGTCTTCCAAAATATGCTTCAGCCAATCGAAATATTGAAAATGAGGACATCGTTTTATGGTACACCATGGGACATCATCATATCACACGTCCGGAAGACTGGCCTGTTATGCCAACTGCTTATATTAACTTCCAGTTAAAACCAGTAGGGTTCTTTGATCGTAACCCAGCTCTTGATTTACCTCGCCCAAAGGCCAAAGGATCTACTTGTCATATGAACAATCAAACAAATTGTCACTAACAATACTTGGCTACCAAGGAGAAGAACCTAACATTCTTCTCCTAATAAGTAAGGAGAGATACAAATGATTAATTGGATTAGTTTACTGATGGTCATTGCATACAGCATTTACTTTAGTACTAGTAGAACTGTAAGAGAACATATATCGAATTCCTCTTTAGCAAAGTGTATTCCGATGTTACTAAGTATGACTAGTAGTGTCACAATAGGTTTAATTATTGCCATCTGGATTCCTCACCTACTTGCCATATCAACTATATTTTCCATCATGCTATCCGCTATTATTGCATTTTTGATAGGAAGAGTGTTTGGGATTAGTGGAATCATAGAGGCTCAATCATCGAGTTTTATGGGAGCCATGATGGGTGCGATGTTAGGGGTTATGCTATCGACTAGCGAAGTAGTCACTATGGTCATTGCTGCCGATATCATATACCTAATAAGCTTACTAGCAATCATGCTGCTATTGACGAAAGTGGAAAAACAAAAGAAGCTGAATTCAAAAATTGTTATCTACTATACTGTATTTATCCTAAGTATCACATTTATTAGTACAATAGGAGTTTTACAATCTGTGACAAAAGAACAGGTTGAATTTCAACCAACTGTTCATAAACACTCACACTAAAACCTCCATATAAGTACTTCTCATAAAGTTTGAAAAAAAATAAAACAATTAGAAGGAGGAATTAATTTGGAGTTACAAGAAAAAAATATGGTACAAAATAATGATAGTATGTTGGTAGACAAGTTCGGCTACACAAAAGAGCTGCAAGGATCGATGACTGTACTGCAACTAACTGCATTTGGTCTTAACTATATGCTACCTCTAGCTCCTGCCGTTATCTTTGGTGTACTCCTTTCTACATCAGGTGGTACGGTCGCTCTTCCATTTCTCCTTGCTGGTATTGCGATGCTATTAACCGCATTTAGTTACTCTACTATGGTGAAGAATTTCCCTTTAGCTGGGTCGGTTTATAGTTATGTAGGTCGTGGCTGGAATCCCCACTTTGGTTTTTTAGCGGGTTGGGTCGTTACGTTAGATTATGTATTGATACCAACCATAACTTCTGTAAGTGCTGCATACTTAGTTCAACAGTATTTCCCCACTATTCCCTTCTGGATTCTACTTGGTATGTTCTCCATAGGTATTGGTTTACTGAATATTCTTGGTGTGGAATTAATGTCTAAGATGGGGATATGGTTTTTAATTTTAGGTGAATTTGTTGTATGGACCTGTATTCTCGTATGGGGAAAAGCCGTATACTCTGATGGTATAGGTACTGGTACTTTAATAAGTAGCTTACCATTTCAGTTTGATAGCATGACTGGATTAATCGCAGCTACCTCATTAGCTGTCCTAAGCTTCTTAGGTTTTGATGCTATCACAACATTAGCGGAAGAAACTCGCAATCCTAAAAAAGACATTCCTCGAGCAATATTTCTATGCATTGGAATTGGATTAATAACTATGGTGGTATGTAGCTATATTGCTATGCTTGTTATTCCAGATTGGAGAGATTCCATATCTGACGAAAATTGGATGAATACGGTCTTATTTCAAGTATCCATATTAACAGGTGGCGACGCTTTTGGCCTCTTTTTCACTGCCGGTTTTTTAAGCTCCCTAGCAGTATTTAATTTAGTAGCAACTGCTGCAGGTGCTAGGCTACTTTACGGAATGGGCCGCGATAATCTTTTACCAAAAGGAATATTTGCCGCTATCAACAAACGATTTAATACTCCCCATTTTAATATCATACTAATTGTTGCCATCGAATTCGTACTTGGAATTACGGTCGATATTGGAATGATCTCTAATTTAGTAAACTATGGGGCATTTTTTGGATTTGCTACTTTAAATTTATCCGTTATATGGTTGTACTACATCAAGAAAAAAGGAGAAGCACCACTCCATTTATATGAGCAAGTTAACTGGAAACCTTTTGGAATATTCCACCTAAGATACATGGTTCTTCCAGCACTTGGCTTTGCAGTAATTGCTTATGTATGGAGCGGTATGGACAAATTCGCTTTCATTTTAGGAACTGTTTGGTTAATCATTGGAATCGCATTTCTTTATTTTCGAACGAATGGTTTTAAGCAGCTACCACCACAGTTAGAACATTAAAATTACGTTAGAAACGTTAAAACCCTTTTTATCTTAGGAGGGTTTTTAACGTTTTTAACTATAGCGAACCAACCTTCGTTGTCGAAAGTGCTCCTGCATCATTAGCAACTCTCGTAAATCTTTCTAACTGGGATCTTTTTTCAGGCAAGCCATGATTATGAAATTCACTTATAAGGGCTGCCAAGAACGCATCTCCTGCACCGGTTGTATCCACTGCTTTCACAGCTACACCAGGAACCTTTACCACATGTTGTCCATGTAAACCCATCGCTCCTTCCTTCCCTCTCGTGATAAAAAGAAAAGGAATACCCAGTTTAGAAATAGCAAGTAGCCCTTGTTCAACATTCTCCGATTGTGTTAAAAACAATAATTCATCCTCTGCCATTTTTACGATATCCGCCTTTTTTACATAGGAGAGAATCACTTCTCTGCATTGCTCTTCACTTTCCCAGCGTTTCAAACGAATATTGGTGTCAAATGCTACAAGCAAATCCCCTTCACTAGCAAATGCGAGAGCTTGATTGGTTGTTTTTCTTGCTACTGGATGGAAAAGGGTGCCTGATCCAAAATAGAATAGTTTACTTTGAATGAACAGCTCTTTGTCGAGTTCTTCTGC
Source organism: Bacillus coreaensis (assembly GCF_050586445.1). Lineage (NCBI taxonomy): Bacteria > Bacillati > Bacillota > Bacilli > Caryophanales > Bacillaceae > Bacillus > Bacillus coreaensis. The sequence goes on along the minus strand of NZ_JBOCCY010000024.1, from coordinate 22,398 downwards.
TGTCATCCAGTCATCAGGCGTTTCATTTATGTATGAATGGAAATAACGATCCCCTTGATCATTTACATGAACATATACCGAGCAAATCTTTTTAGTGGCCTCGTAAGTACAATAAGATAGATTCACTTGTGCTTTTTTCATTTCTTCTTGCACAAACACACTTGTCTCATCCATCCCAAGCTTACATAAATAATACGAAGGAATTCCTAACCTTTGAACTCCTACCGCGACATTAACAGTGGCTCCTCCTAAAAGTCGCTGATAATTTGTATTCGTCTGATCTTGGGAGATAAAATCAACAAAAGCCTCACCTAGTGAAATGACCCCTTGCTTTTTCAATCTTTTGCTCCTTTCGTCGTGCACTCTAGAAAAAAATATTGCAGCCCAGGGCTGCAATATTAGTTTACACTAGCAGGGCTTCAATTTCCTCTGACCTTACGGGTTTACTAAAAATATACCCTTGCCCATGAACGCAATAGTTATTGATTAAATACTTTGCTTGATATTCTGTTTCGATTCCTTCTGCAATAACATCAAACTTTAAAGTTCTTCCCATTTCGATAATAGCTTTTACGATAGAATTAGTCCCCGTTTCCTTTTCTAAATCATCTAAAAAGGATTTATCGATTTTAATTGTATCAATAGGAAGATGTTTTAAGTAACTTAGAGAGGAGTAACCCGTACCAAAGTCATCAATAGCAATGGTGATGCCTAAATTCTTTAATTGATTTAAGACACGAATAGAATTCTCAATGTCTTGCATAATCGTTTCGGTAATTTCTAACTCTAAATACTTTGGTTCTAGATTATACTCTGATAATGTGTTATCCACGAATTCAATGAAATCTTCTTCTAACAATTGCCTGACCGAAATATTAACAGCCACTGAAACTGACTTTAGCCCTGTATCTTGCCACTTTTTATTTTGCCTAACAGCTTCTTTTAGAACCCATTTTCCAATATCAACTATGATCCCTGTTTCTTCAGCTAGAGGGATAAATTCAATCGGAGACACCATACCTAAGGTTGGATGAAACCACCGCAACAACGCTTCGGTACCTACAATTTCCTTACTTTTCAAATGAAATTTAGGTTGATAAAATAAAGAGAATTGCTTTAACTCAATGGCTTTTCTTAACCCATTTTCCAACTCTAATTTCCTTAGTTTTATTTCATCAAGCTGAGAGGTATAAAATTGAAAATTATTTTTCCCATGTTCCTTCGCCAAATACATGGCTGTATCTGCATGCTTAATTAGCGTCTCCTGATCTTCGCCATCTTCAGGATAGCGACTTACTCCAATGCTAGTCGTTAAATAATACTCTTCTCCATTGATTTCAAAAGGAGTATTAAGATTTCGAAGGATACTATTTGCTATTTGCTCAATTTTTTGTATTTCATGATAAGAAAAAACCACTATAAATTCATCACCGCTATGCCTAAATACGGAGCCTTTTTTTCCAATAATCGTATTTAACCGATTGGCAACCTCTCGTAAAATTAAATCCCCGGTAGAATGGCCTTTCGTATCATTAATTACTTTAAATCTATCTAAATCAAGAAACAAAACAGCGAATGTAGTAGAAAAGGAAGTTTCATGAACTAAATGTTCTTTTAGTTTATTTCTATTACCTAACCCTGTTAACGTATCATAATAAGCCATATGATGGATCGTTTCTTCTGCTTTTTTCCTCTCCGTAATGTCCTTACCAATGATTTGGTACACAGGACGTCCCTCAATATTGATAGGTAATACAGAAAGTTCGACTGAAATTCCCCTTCCCTGTATGTCGGTTATAACGGTCTCATAACTTAAGAAATTTTTCTCATATTGATCTATTAACATTCTATTATTTATATGTCTAATTGTTTCGATCTTCATAAATTTTGTAATCGATTCATTACTTATCGGATGATCATCTGAGATACCCAATAGCTGATAACCTGCAAGATTCAAATAATCTACCTTATTATTCTTGATAATTGCAATAAAAGTCGGTGACATTTCCACCAAGCTACGGTAACGTTCTTCACTTTCTCTAAGAGTCGTAATATCAAATAACACACTTGTAAAATCGATTAAGGTTCCGCATGAATCTAGTATGGGAATCCCTCTATCCTGAATCCAACGAATCTCACCATTTGGACGGCGAATACGGTACACACTAGTGACCGCTTCACCTCTCTCTATTTTTTTCTTTCTTTCCTCAAGCACAAGAGAATCCTCTTCTAGAATCGTTTCCTTCCATAGCTCTGTATTCTCGTAAAAATCTGATAAAGGATAGCCGTATAATTTTTCAATTCCAGGAGTGATCAGAAGTTTATTAGTTTTTAAATTCATGGACCAAATCGCCACGTCCAATGTTTCAAAAATGGTACTAAGCCGTTGGTTGGTCTCGTTTAAATCTGTTGTATGCTTATTGATTCTTTTTGTTAAAAAAAATAATAGAATGATAATCATTACAACGAAAAGATAATGCGCAACCTTAAATACATCAGAATTGTGTGGAATAAAAAACTCAATCAACTCAGAGACAATAAAAAGGAGGATAATAATGCTGATTTTTCCATACTGTCTATTCAATGTTTTATCCATAATAAGCCCCTAGAATAATCTTTTATTATATATCGGTAGAAATAGGGATATGTTTATAAAAGCTTGTGGAATAAATTAATAACTGCTAATCTTTTCTACCACAAAAAAACCCCTTGCACTTTTATGCAAAGGGTTCAAATTCTTTTTATTTCGGTAAATATCTCCACCCACCAAAGTGAGTGATATCTTTTCCATTTCTCTCGCCACTCGTTTCACAAACAAATCCAGGTACATCAGTTCCATCCTCAAGCTGCACCTTTCCCATTGCAAGTGGAGCAGGAATCAACAGGGCAAACTTGCCGAATTCCGAAATAGGCATCTCCCAAAGCTCTATTTCTATAGAAGCTCCAGCGTCATTCGTTCGAATAAGCCCTGGCTTTGCCGGTAGCGTATCAAGTTTTACAAGTTTGTAGAATGGAGCCGTTTTAGCTTCTCTTACAAAGGTTGCACGATGCAGGGTCATTTGCTTTTCCAGTGGAAAACCTCTCATATGCAAACCACAAACGGCTACTAATGTTGTAGTTTGGTTACCTTCAGTGCGATTTCCATGAAGAAATAAATCCGCCAGTCCCCGTATGATATGTTCATTTTGATGATTGGAAAATAGGGTAATGCCAAAAGGTAGATTTTTAGCAGCATCCTCTGTCGGAATATTAATCGCACTAAGATCTAATAGATTGCAATGATTGGTGTACAATCCCATCGCACTATTGGTTTCAATTGGGTTTCTTCGTACTTCCTCTCTAGTCCAGGTTCCACCAGAGGTAGGCATCACGAGAACACCATCTTTAAACTGTTGGTGAGCCCTCTGTTTAAACATCTGAAGTTTGTGCATCGCTTTAAAAACAGATGCAGCATCATATTCCGGCTTCGCCCCCGAACGCAAAACAGTCTCCGTTACAGAAAAAGCTACTCCACTATTCTCGGTAATGAAATTCCCTAGGTCAGCCCAGCGTTCTGCCACCCACGGACCATCATATAAAACGCTGGCTGCTTCGGATAAATAGTCTCCATCAATGTATTCAATTGGAATATTTAGCTGTTCCAATTGTAAAATTGCCATTTCCCATGCTTTTTGATATTCAGCTGCATATGGACCAAAGAAGCGGTGCGGCTGTTGGACCATGTAGATTTTTTCCGGTAAAGCATTTGGCTTACTTGCAAGCTCCCTCGACCATGGATCTTCTTTATCAAAGCCTCTTGCGATCTCGTCAACGATTTCAACATCAGATAAAGTATGAGCAAATACCGTGACACAGTCTAGACTCGCACAGGCTGGAACTACCCCCTTTGTTGGCCATGCACCGAGACTTGGCTTAAAGCCTAGCAATCGATTAAGCGCAGCTGGTACACGGCCAGATCCTGCTGTATCTGTTCCAAGAGCAAAGGCTACTTGACCTCTCGCAACTGATACAGCTGAACCTGAGCTTGATCCTCCACTAATCAATTCAGATTTCAGAGCGTTTTTTGTTTCACCATAAGGACTTCTGGTTCCGACAAGTCCGGTAGCAAATTGATCCAGATTTGCTTTTCCAACCGGGATGGCTCCAGCGTCGATGAACCGTTTAACTACTGTCGCATGTTCTACAGGAGTATAAGCGAACTCAGCACAACCCGCTGTTGTTGGTACACCTGCTAGATCAATATTATCTTTAATCGCAAAGGGGATTCCCCAGAGAGGAGCTTTCTCTGGGTCCATTTTTTTCAAATTATCTAAGTAAGGCTGGATGAATTCCATTGATGGTGGAGTGATCCAAATATTCATCTCTTTGTCAGCTTCACTTCGTTGGATAATCTCTTGAATCAGCTTTTCTGGTGTTAATTCGTTAGACTTATATTTTTCTCTTAAATTATGAATGGATAGTAGCTTTGGCGTGTTCATCGTTTTCATTAGATATCCCCCGCTTTTCTTTTGTAATGGAGACAAACAGTTGTCCCGCATGAACTTCATCACCTGGCGATACGTGGACAGATTGAATCACGCCATCAAACGGTGCATGTTGAGGAAATTCCATCTTCATACTTTCCTCAATCATTAATACGTCGCCTTTCTTTACAACATCTCCAGAAGAAACAAGCACTTTCCACACGCTCCCTGGCATCGTACAACGGACCGCTTCTACTCCTTGTGGCAATTCTTCTTCAACCGTTTCAGACACCGATTGTTCCGAAATATACTCAGCAAGACCAAGCTCTTTCCAACTCTCACGCTCTGCCTTAAATGCTGCCTCCTGCGTTTTTCGGAACCCTTCTGCACTCTCTTTAATCGAATCTAAAAACGCTAGGTACTCTCCAAGGTTAAAGGTTGTCTCGGTAATTTCTACTTCAAAACGGCCTCTAAGGAAATCTTCTCTCATGACTGTAAGCTCTTCTGTACTGACTGGATAAAATTGAATTTGGTCAAAGAAACGAAGTAACCATGGCTTCTTCTCTGTAAAGCTCTTTGTTTCGCGAACTCGATTCCAAACTTGAACGGTACGTCCAACAAACTGGTATCCGCCTGGACCCTCCATTCCATAAATACACATATAGGCGCCACCAATTCCAACGGCATTTTCCGGTGTCCATGTTCGAGCCGGATTATACTTTGTTGTTACTAATCGATGTCTTGGATCGATTGGAGTTGCAACAGGTGCACCCAAGTAAACATCCCCAAGACCTAGGACTAAATAGCTCGCATCAAAGACCGTCTTCTTCACATCTTCTATTTGAGGTAAACCATTGACTCGTCGGATGAATTCTAAGTTACTTGGACACCAAGGAGCATCAGGACGGACATTTTTTTGATAACGATCAATGGCAAGTTGAGTGGCTGGATCATCCCATGAAAGTGGAAGTCGAACTACACGGGACGGAACTTCAATCTCCTCTAGAGGCGGTAACTCTCGATTGATCCCTTCCATTAATGCACAAATAGTAAAGGTCGATATTTGAGATGCATCAAAATGAACTTGTAAGGAACGAATTCCTGGTGTTAAATCTAATACCGGAATATCCTTACGAGCTTGAATAGCATCCATCAATGCATGTATTTGAAAACGGAGCAAGAGATCTAGCTCCATTTCTCCATACTCGATGAGGATATGCTCATCTCCCGCTGCACGAATCGTCATTGGAAAATGACTTTCATCATTTTGAACAAGTATCGGATAACTTGGTGATAAGAGCTTCGTTTCTTCTGGCAATGTAGGAACTGAGTGATCTCCTATATTTTTCAAAAATAGTTCTTGTGATTTTCTTAGTTGTTCCGCCTCTTCTAGCGTTAAAAGCTGAAAGCAGACACGATCACCTGCGTGAAGCTGGCCGAGTTTCCAAAATTCGGCTGATGCTGTTGTCACTGGACAAACAAACCCGCCAAGACTCGGACCATCAGGACCAAGTAAGATCGGCATATCCCCGGTTAAATCTAATGTACCTATCGCATATGCGTTGTCGTGAATATTAGAAGGATGTAACCCTGCCTCTCCTCCGTCTTCTCTAGCCCAAAGTGGAGCCGGCCCAATTAAACGGACACCTGTACGTGAGCTATTAAAATGGACTTCCCAGCTTGTTTCTGTCAACTGTGTCAAATACTCTGGTAATAAAAACTCTTCTGTACAGTGTGGACCTGGAATGACGCCAATTGTCCATTCTTTTGTTAATACAGGTTGTTGAGTAATGCTAAGCTCTTTATTTGAAGGTGTAGCACAAGGATGAACTCTCAACACATCTCCTGTGCGAAGCGCACGCCCACCATGTCCGCCAAACCCTCCAAGCGTAAAGGTTGAAGCACTTCCTAAATAGAGGGCCATATCGAACCCACCTGCAACTAGTAAATAAGTTCGCATTCCTTGTGTAGCTTCACCAAATGAAAGAATTTGGCCGCGCTTGGCAGTGACCACTTTATAGGTCGGAACAGGAATATCATCCAATGTAGCTTTCATATCGGAGCCGGATAAGCAAAAAACGATATCTCCACGGAAACGGTAAGAGCCCCCTCGTAACGTTAGCTCTAACCCAGCAGCATGAGAATCATTCCCTAGCAACTGATTTCCGATTCGGAAGGAGAAAGGATCCATCGGTCCACAAGGAGGAACTCCCACATCCCAGTGCCCCACTCGTCCTGGCCAATCTTGAACAGTCGTTTGGATCCCACCATCCAGTACTTCAATAGCACATTCCGCTGGCGAAAATTCCTTTAACATTTGAGTATGCACATGTCCAGAGCGACATTCTTCTTCCTCTAACAGGGACTGCACATATTGTAAGTTGGTTGTGACACCATATAGTCTTGTATCTTGTAATGCTTGACTTAGTTGATTAATGGCTTGTTCACGAGTGTCTGCATGAACAATAATTTTGGCAAGCATAGGGTCATACAAAGAGGTAACCGTTAAGCCATCTCTTACCCACGTTTCAATCCGGGCATCCTTTGAAAATCGAACTTGATCCAACAGGCCACCGCTCGGACGAAAATCATTCAGACAGTCTTCCGCATAAATCCGAGCTTGAATACTATGCCCTTTCGGAGGGGTATACAAAGTATTTAGATCACGAAGCTCACCAGCCGCTTCACGAACCATCCACTCGACTAAATCAAGACCTAACACTTCTTCGGTCACACCGTGTTCTACCTGAAGTCTGGTATTCACTTCTAGAAAGTAAAACTTTTCCGCTTCTGGGTCATACAAATATTCCACCGTTCCTGCACTTCTATAGCCCACTTCTTCGGCTAATCGTTTAGAAGCAGCTAGCATTTCCTCACGTACAGCTGAAGATAAGCATGGAGCTGGACTTTCTTCTACCACCTTTTGATTACGACGCTGAACGGAGCAATCACGTTCTCCTAATGCGACCACTTCACCGTACTCATTTCCGAAGATTTGAACTTCCACATGGCGTGCTTTTTGAATATATTTTTCTAAAAAGACTCCTCCGTTGTTAAAATTCGTTTCAGCTAGGCGACAGACCGAATCAAAGGCATCTGTTAGGGCAGACTCATCTGCACAAACACGCATTCCAATTCCTCCACCTCCCGCTGTACTTTTAAGCATAACAGGATATCCAATTCGTTCTGCTTCAGCAACGGCGGTTTCTACTTGGGTTATTAAGGATGTTCCCGGTAAAAGTGGAACTCCTGCTCTCATAGCTATTTCACGTGCTGAATGCTTTAAACCAAACAGCTCCATTTGCTCAGGAGTAGGACCAATAAAGGTGATTCCATGTGCTTGACATGCACGGGCGAAATCAGCATTTTCACTAAGGAACCCATATCCTGGATGAATGGCTTCCGCTCCTGTTTTCAGTGCCGTTTTTAAAATGAGCTCTGCGTTAAGATAACTATCTTTTGCAGCACCTTCACCAATTAATACTGCTTCATCCGCGTGATCGACATGAAGGCTATCTTGGTCTGCTTTTGTATAAACTGCAACAGATGCAATGTTTAATTTTTTTAGAGTTCTTTCAATTCGAACCGCAATCGCTCCACGGTTGGCAATTAGTACTTTCTTGAACATGGTTGGAGCTCCTCTCTATGTTATTTATCCCAGATTAGTAGTTGAATAGGAGTTGGATTATAAGCGTTACAAGGATTATTTAATTGTGGACAGTTGCTAATAAGGACAAGTGTCCGACTGACTGCTTTCATTTCTACATAATATCCTGGGGCGGACACACCATCTTCAAACGTTAATCCACCTTCTGGAGTCACAGGAACATTCATAAAGAAGTTGACGTTTGGTGCTAGATCTCGTTTGTTAAATTGGCTTCCATACTTTGATAGTTGAAGCATAAATGTATCTCGACAGTTGTGCATCGGAAGCGTGTCATGAGCATAGCGAACGGTGTTACTTTGCGCGGAACAAGCACCACCAAGCGTATCGTGGCGTCCACATGTATCGGCAACAATCTCAACCAGTTCTCTCCCTGACTCGGAAACTAGAACTGAACCCGTCGTTAAATACACATTGCCCTGGCGTTGAATCGTATTTATTGCACTATAATGGTCGGTTGGATGATCAGCATCGTAGAATAGTGTGTCTGCTGCCTGGTTTCCCTCTATATCCACTATTCTTAACACCTGTCCTGGTTCAAGAATTTTGGTCCACCCTTCTCCAGCAGGAACGATGTAGTTATCAATTGCTTCATCTATCTGTCTTTCACTAATCTTATATTGTAAAGTGGCCATTAGTTTGTTCCTCCTTTTGTTAATAAACAATAGTCCCATGTGTTCTCAAATGCACGACGGTTTTCCGGACGATAGTTCACACAAATATCGTTCTCCTCTACAGGAGCTGCATCGGTGATCGTTATCTCGACAGGAACAGAAGGATAGTTGGAACTTGGGTCAAGCGGGTTTGGCGTGTTTGATAAAATAATAAGAACGTCCATCTCGGCTCTCAGTGTAATGGTGTCACCCTTTTTGGAATGACTTCGAGCAAAATGGAGTGAACCATCTTCCTTGCAAAATACTTTTGAGAATAAATTTACAACAGGGATCAGATCTCTGTTCGTTAATCCATTTCGGAACAATTCAACCGCAAAGTTTTCTTCCCCACTTCGATACCAATCATTTCTTTGTTCTTGATATGTGGTCTTCCCATATCGTTCGTCGATCATAAGGCGTGTCGCATAGCCTGATATCGTGTCATGCCAGCCAAGAGAATCATCAATCATACTAGCTAGTACTCTTCCATTGTCACTCATCAAGACGTTTCCAGTCGTTAAGTGAGCGGTATGCTGAGCCTTTAATGTATCCGGCATATTGTAGCGCTCCGATGTGTCATCTGCGTTATATAAAAGGAGAGAAAGATTGGCTCCGTCTCCAAGAGCTTTAAAAGTTAGTTGTTTTCCACTTCTAATTTTTGTTGACCATTTTCCACCAGCAGGAATTATTTTCGTAAGTAGCTTACTCATCATTTAGCCTCCTTTAAAATAAAAAAGGATAAAAGACTAGGAGATCATTCATCTCCCAGGCTTTTATCCTTCCGTGTATACAGCGATTGCTGTACGCTCTCTCTCGGACCTGACGTTAATAACCGGAACCCTAGAAAGCTTTTTCGTTTCCAACAGGATGTGGAAACCTGTATGTTGTTGTAATTAGTATAACTGTCAGAAAAGACAGATAACAATGAAAGTGTCAGACTATCTAACAATGTTTTTCTTAATCGCTGTTTGATGGAAATCCAAAGCCATTTTACGTTCCTTAGCTTTGCTCCATTCAGTCTTCAAGAAGAGATACGTAAATCCTACAGCAACCCAGATGACTCCGGCTGTTAATGTATGCTTATCAAGCAAGGTTAACAGCCAACCGATAAAACTTGCCCCGACAAGTGGAAAAATAAGATAAAAACAAGTGTCTTTTAGTGAGCGTTTTTTCATTTTCACATAATAATGAGCAATGACTGATAAATTGACAAATATAAATGCGGTTAAAGCACCGAAGCTTACAAACATGACAGCCGTATCTAGACTAATAAACACCGCAGATAATGAAATAATGGCTACCAACATGATATTGGCAAAGGGTGTTTTGTACTTAGGATGAATGCTTGTAAATATTTTTCCTGGAAGAATCGATTCCTTACCAAGTGCATATAAAAATCGGCTCACACTTGTTACGGAGGAAACACCCTGTGTAAAGGTTGCGATCATAAGAACCATAATAAAAAGAGAACTGAATAAATTGCCACCAACTAATTGAACGAGATTATAAGCTGCATTATCAGGATTGGAAAAAGTAAAGTCTGGATACGCAAGTTGAGTCAAATAAGAAATCGCTGTGTACATCGTTACCGCTATGATCACAATGAGAAAGATGGCTTTTGGTATCGTCTTTTTTGCATCGATCGTTTCTTCTGCCATCGTTGTCACTGCGTCAAAACCGAGGAAGCAAAAACAGATGAGTGCTGCACCAGAAAATACGGCACTTAAGGCAATATGTTCACCGAAGAAAGGTGTTAAAGAGAATAATGAGCTTGCACCTGTTCCACCTGCTAAAAGATCCTTTGCGACGAGAATACAAAAAATGAGAATAAATCCGATTTGAACAAGGACCGATAGTCCACTCACGCGAGCTGCCGATTTGATGCCAACGATATTAACGATAGCAAGGATGATATTCATAATGATAATCCAAACAAAAACCGGTATAGAAGGAAATTCTGTATGCATGAAGATGCCAAACGTAAGGATAGCAATAATAGGAGAGAAAATATAATCCAAAAGAAGAGCCCAACCAACAAGAAATCCTGCCATTGGGTGAACGGCCCTCTTCGTATACGTATAGGCAGAACCTGAGACCGGGTAAGCCTTAACCATTAAACTGTAACTATAAGCAGTGAAAAAGATTGCAATGAAGGCTGTTACATAGGCAGCCGCCATCATCCCACTCGATGCTTCATAAGCAACACCGTATACGGTAAAGAAAATCATCGGTGTCATCCAAGCAAGTCCCATAAATACAACTTGATGTAGCTTAAGTGATTTTACTAATCCTGTTCCTTTGTTCATTCTCTAACACCTTCTTTTTTGGATTTCGTGTTATAAAAAAACAAAAGCCCAGGAGAATTTTACAAAAAAATTCTCCCGGGCTTTTGTCCCTCCGTGTCTACAGATGTACTGTACGCTCTCTCTCGGACCAGACGTTTTCCAACCGGAACCCTAGAGAGCCATTTTCGTCCTCAATTATTCTAACGAGAACCCGTATGCTTTTATACTCTGAAGTATAGACGTGGGAAAGCAGTGGTTCAAGGAACATGTCAGATTATATAACATAGAAAAAAAAGCTACCGAAAACACGGTAGCTTTCAAAGATCCATATTTTTATCCAAAACGGTAGTAAACTAATACAATCGTTGCTAGTACAAACAAGAAATTTAAAAATACAAAGATAAATTGATCCAGTTTTGTTTTATGCCATTTGATCGGTGGATTATAGAAAGATACACCTTCAATGATAAAGATGATTAAAACAATATGAATCATAAAGTGACCGATAATTTCTGTAAAACCAAACAACATGGTCGTCATAATAAAGATAACCGTAACAACAAGACCTAACACTCTATTTAAAATACCTACCACAAGTAAATAACCTACGACAAATTCAATAAATGCAGCCATCACAAGGAAAGTCGCTGGCGCAAAACCAAATGTTGGAACATGATGGATCGCAATAATATCCATTGCCATGCTTGGATACACCCATTTTTCAACGGCCACCCAGCATAGAGATAACCCTGTTCCTAAATATAAAAATGGAAATCCTACATTTTCTAGTTTTGTTTTTCCTACAAGTAAAACTCCAATAATGGCGATATAAAAGCTGTAATCAAGCATGTAGAAAATACCATGTTCGGCAGTAATATAAACAAATAATCCTAAAAGAATAGCTGAACCGACCTTTGTTGCTATATGATGTGGAATCAATAAGAATCCAACACTAATCCAAGCAATAATGGATACCATCTGACTTACTTGTAGTTCTGGTGCAAATAAAGTTCCGTTGATAATTTGTAAAATAAGCGCGATGGCAGTCCCGTATTTCAGCAGATGTCTTGAATATTTTCTGAGACTTGATAATTTGTCATCCCAAACTTTAATTTGCTTCCATTCAGCAAATCTTGGAATAAGTAAGGTGAGTACCCCTAAAACAACCGCAGCAAGTAGTGCTAAAGATATAAAAAACGGCGATAATATATTTTCAATGGTTTCTTTTTGTGGCGCTATATTTGTGAACCACTTCACATGGGCTTGTGCAAAATAAGGGGTTAAAATAGCTCCGATTAGTGTTGTAAAGAAAAAGATTTTCTTCATTGATAGTCCTCCTTGCGATTAGCACTATTAACATATTATTAATATACTTTACCGAACGTTGTTTGGGTGATAGGAATATTGAACTTTTTGTGAATACTATCACAATCAATAAATAAGGAGGAAGACCCAGAAACCAAATCCACCATGATAACGTAAATACCTTTGTAAACGGTCGTTATAAAGAAGGATATATGAAAAAGAAAACACCTTTCATATGTATTATCATCAGTTTACTAAGCATTATTCTTTTTATTTCCGGATGCAGCAACTCTGAGGCAAGTCATTCTAAGGAAGCTCAAAAAGAAGAAAACACATACGATAAGCTTGTAAAAGAAAAGAACAAAGAACTCGATCTTCAGCCCATTGAGCTAACTTCTTATAGCGAGGAAGCAGGAGTCACATTAAAAAAACCCACTTATAAAGAATTCGCCGTCAATCAAAAAGTGATGGTAGAAGGTGCGATCGAGAAGTTTTCAGAGACCAAGTTTGACTATGTTTGGATCAAGGTTCGAGCTAACGAAGAGGGACCAGCTGGAATGGAGCAGGAATATTACGCACCGATTAGTGAAGGGAAGTTTAAGCAAGAGATTTCCCTTTTTAATGGAGAAGGCCAGTATGAAGTAAAAGTGCAGGTTCCTAGCTTAGATCGTGAAGACTATTATTATGAAACTGCATCATTTATGTTCATAACGTGAACCCAGACATTGAACGTGATGTGACGTATTCTCCTTTTGGTCAAGAAGCAGAAATACTACTAAATCTTGATCACGGATATGTGACGGATAAAGAAATTTTTGCAATAAGTGGAGATGCAGGAACATTATCCGATAACGACACCATCATGATTAAACTAACCAAAGACTCCGATTCCTGGACTCATGTATTGCCGATTGTGGATGGACAATTTTCCTTTGATGTCCCCCTTTTATATGGAAAAGGTGTGCATGAACTCGAAGTTCTAGTCCCTGATGAAGAGCGAGAAAAATATTATCAACCAGCAACAAAGATTCTCATTAATAATGAATCTGACCGAACCATGCTACCAATCGATTTTTCAAGTACTTATCTAGAACGAGGAGTCACACTCCAGTATCCACATTTTGGCGGAGTCGAATCGGATGGCCTTTTTACGATTAAAGGTACGATTGACCCGAAGGCTTCATTTGGACCCGAAACCACACATATTTATGTGACAACGAAAAAAGGCGAAGACGAAGCGCTAGACGTAATTCCTGTAGAGAATTTCTCGTTTGATGATTCCTTCTACTTACGATTTGGACCTGGAACGTATGAAGTCATGCTTAGCGTCCCTGAAATCAAGGAAGAGAATAGTGATCGATTTCGATATTTTGGATTTGCCAAATTTGAAGTAGAGTCAACCTCTGAAGATAAACGTGATCTGCTACCATCACGTGGGGTTGAGTCCGATGCACCAGAAATTAAAGAGTTAGCTGGGCAGTTAACAAACGGTTTAACCACCGACAGGGAAAAAGGAGAAGCCATTTTTAAATATGTGGCAAGCAATATCTCCTACGATGTTGAAAAATACGAAACGAAAAACTATAACTGGGATGATAGTGCCTTAAAAACACTTGAGCTACGGAAGGGGATTTGTCAGGACTACGCTTACCTAACCATTGCCTTACTACGAGCAAGCAATGTAGAAGCACGATTAATTGAAGGAAATGCCTTTGGAGGATTTTGGCCGCAAAAGCATGCTTGGGTAGAAGCAAAAGTCGATGGAAATTGGCTGACCATGGATCCAACATGGGGAGCAGGTTATATTAAAGACGATGCTTTCGTCGCACAGTACACAGCAGAGTACTTTGATCCAAATCCAACAGAATTTGAAAAATCTCATAAGCGTACCGGAGTATCTTATTAACAAGCAAGCACCAGAATTTTCTGGTGCTTGTTCATGTTACTTTCTCTCAATTAATCCTAATCCGAGACCTACCGGATCCACTATGTAAGCAAGATAAAACTCTGCGAACTCCATCTTGTCCCTAACCACTAATGCACCATTTGCAGTTGCTTTAGTGATTGCTTCCTCAATCGAATCCACCTCTATTTGCAAGCGAATACCGTGAGGATAGTCGTGCGGTCCCTTTGCAATTCCACCGTTGATTCCCGATTCCTGATCCTTCGTAGTAGTTACTGTTTGATAATCCCAATGTGGCTCTGTAATCTCCCAACCAAAAACTGCAGAGTAAAAACTAGTCGCCTTTTTTGGGTCCTGACTATTTAATTCAAAACCTACTACTTTTCCCATTAACTTCACCCCTTTGTCATTTACTTACATTTTAATATAAATTCACCAATTATCATCATGTTATTTTGGGCTAGCGTCCTTATGAAGGTCGTTTCTTCTAAATTATCTGGGCTAACGACCTTCATCCACTTCATGAAGACCGTTTCCTCCCATATTGCCTGAGCTAATGACCTTCATCCACTTCATGAAGACCGTTTCCTCCCATATTGCCTGAGCTAACGACCTTCATCCACTTTATGAAGACCGTTTCCTCCCATATTGCCTGGGCTAACGGCCTTCATCCACTTCATGAAGACCGTTTCCTCCCATATTGCCTGACCTAATGACCTTCATCCACTTTATGAAGACCGTTTCCTCCCATATTGCCTGAGCTAATGACCTTCATCCACTTTATGAAGACCGTTTCCTCCCATATTGCCTGGGCTAACGTCCTTCATCCACTTCATGAAGACCATTTCCTCCCATATTGCCTGACCTAATGACCTTCATCCACTTCATGAAGACCGTTTCCTCCCATATTGCCTGAGCTAACGACCTTCATCCACTTTATGAAGACCGTTTCCTCCCATATTACCTGAGCTAATGACCTTCATCCACTTTATGAAGACCGTTTCCTCCCATATTGCCTGAGCTAATGACCTTCATCCACTTTATGAAGACCGTTTCCTCCCATATTGCCTGGGCTAACGTCCTTCATCCACTCTATGAAGACCGCCACCTCTGGATTTTAGTATCGTTCTCCGATAATTAATAATTTCCTGGTGATAAATTTGTTCAGCCTTCACGGCAAACGATTCTGAAGAGTAGTCACATGCGGCTTTCGTTCTTGCGTGAAGACTTAATCGACGATACACCTCTTCCTGACTCAGCATCAGGCGAAGCTTTTCATCAAACTCTCCAAAGTTCAAGTATTGCCACCCATTTACCCCATCAATAATCACATCATCTAAACAACTATCCTTCCTGCAAAGGGCAGGCACTCCATTTGCTAATGCCTCAACATAAGTTAATCCTTGTGTTTCACTATTCGAAGCACTAACAAATACATCCCCCAATTGGTAATAAGCAGAAATTTCTGAGGGGGAGATCATTCCCACAAAGATCACATGATTATGAATTCCTAAAGTTTTTGCGTATTGCTCCAGGTTCTCCCGATTTGGCCCATCTCCAACAATCAGTAAGGTCACATCCTTTTGCTCTATTTTTGATAGAAACAATAGAATCTCCTCGAGGTTCTTTTCCTTTGCTAAACGGCCAACTGATAAAAGTACCTGATGATGTTTAGGAATACCCATTTTCATTCGAAGAGTTTGCTTCTCTTGGTCGTCAATGGGTCTGGTTATTCTAGATAAATTAATTCCTGTAGGAACCACCTGAATAGGTCGAGTCACTCCATATTCAAGGAGAATAGAGCGAACTTTTCCCGTAGGCGCGATCACACACTGAGTGTTTTTTAATACTTTTCTTGTAAAAAGTGCAACCATGGCTCTGCCCCACTTTTTGTTAGGAGAAAAATAATGCGTATAGTCCTCATAAACCGTATGATATGTATGCACAATCGGAATCCCCAGTTTCCTTGCTAGTTGTCGTGCCATTAAAAAGGTACTGAATTCACAGTGAGAATGTATAATATCCGGCTGCCAGTCAACCAACTCGTCAAGATATTCCGTATCTGTGCGCCAAGCAAACCTTGCTCCAGGGTACAACTTACCCGCTCCAAGTGAGCTAATATAAGTAACATGGTTCTTCTTATACGACCGTTTGGTCATAGACAACGTAAGAATTTTCACCTCATGTCCAAGTCCCCTTAGTTCTTTTTCCAAAGTCATAACAGACGTGACTACCCCATTTATAACAGGCGCATAGCACTCTGTTGTTAGTAAGATTTTCATATTTAGCCACCTTTGCTCGTTTTTTACATACGGACAAACTTGAGTCTAAATAAAATAAAAAACACCTTTCATACTATCCATCTAGTATAAAAAAGTGTTTTAAACGAGACTTTGGAGAATTGTAAAATATACTTAAAGATTTGTATATAAAAAAGAGCCCTATGAAAGGACCCTCAAATTTCTTGATTATTACTTGCAATCGCCTTTTGGACAGCTCGTATTATTCCACCATATCCCGTACATCGACAAAGGTTCCCAGATAGGGCTTCCTGGATTTGCTCGTCTGATGGAGAAGGGTTTGTAGCTAACAAGGCATTTACCGCCATCACCATTCCCGGTGTGCAATAACCACATTGAAAACCACCCTCTTCTAAAAATGCACGTTGAATAGGATCCAGTTCCTCTCCTGCTAATCCTTCAATCGTAACAATAGAAGCGTCATTGGCCTGATAAGCCATCACTAGGCATGAATTAACTAACTGATTGTTCATTTGAACCGCACAAGCTCCGCAACGGCCCACTTCACACGAAATTTTCGTACCAGTGAGGCTTAGTTCTTCCCTCAAAATGGTGACAAGCCTTTTCGTGGGGGGAACCTGTAATATAACATGGGTTCCATTAATGGTTAAAGAGAGCTCCATTTTGGGAGGAGTCATGATTTCTGTTTGTTCTTTCATATCCATCGCTTCTCCCCTCTAACAGACAATTGCTCTAGTAAAAACTCCCTTGATACAGGTAACTTATTGACCCAACACCCCGTTGCATCATGGATCGCCTTCACAATCGCTGGAGCAACGGCAATGGTACCAATCTCTCCCACTCCACGCGGTCCATATATATCCCCCTCTTGAAGCTTCTCGATTGCTTCCACATTCATGACGAACGGCACATCTTGGATGGTAGGGATTAGATACGTATCAAAATTATCATTAACGTACGCTCCATTTTCCATCTTTGCTTCTTCCATCAAACTGTAGCCTAGCGCCATAATCCCTCCTCCTTCAATTTGTCCCTGATAACCTAGCAAGCTAACAACAGGACCTGCAGCAATCGCTTGATCTAAATCAAGCACCTTTACCTTTCCTGTTAACAGGTCTACCTCCACCCTTGCTAACACAGAAGAGAACGCATATAAAAAATGACTTCCGTCAACA
This sequence comes from Bacillus coreaensis, assembly GCF_050586445.1. Taxonomy (NCBI): domain Bacteria; kingdom Bacillati; phylum Bacillota; class Bacilli; order Caryophanales; family Bacillaceae; genus Bacillus; species Bacillus coreaensis. The sequence continues at coordinate 4,689 of NZ_JBOCCY010000024.1, read as the reverse complement.
ACCGCATCAGGACTTACAGGAAAATTAAAGGAAGTTTCTACTTTTAAAAGTGGTTCATTGAGAGTTTTTTCGGCTAATTCGGCATACGAGACACATAGATTGCCATCAGTGAGCCAAATTCCATTTGGTCCCATATTCAGTTCAGTAACTGGTATACCGGTTACATTCGATGCCCTCTCCAAAATCTCGTCTCGAAATGTTTCCTTCATTCTTTGAATGGAATTCCACACCATGCTCGTTGCACGAGAGGCTGTGGACGATCCCGATATGGGTACAGCATCTGTATCTCCGACAACAATACGAATATCATCTTCCTTGCACTTAAATTCTTCCATAACTAAGGTCTCAATCACAGCTAACAAGCCTTGCCCACACTCTTCGAAGCCAAAAGCAGCTTCTATTTTCCCCTCTTTAGTAAAAGATAGTCGTCCACCTGCCGGATCAATTCGACCAACACCTAATCCTCCGCCGTGAATGGATATGGCCACTCCAGTTCCTGTTACCTTCCACTGATCTGATAAATGACTTTCGTTTGTTTTTTCAACCACCTTTCCCTTGATTTCCTCTAACACATCTCTAGCGCCACTAGTTGGAGCAATTTTTTGTCCTAACGGTCCTGGACTATTCACTTGTCTCAAGTTTTTCTCGCGAAATACAATAGGATCCATGTTTAATTTTTCAGCCAAACGGTCGATTTGGCCTTCAAGTGCAAACGTTACCTGATTCCCACCAAATCCTCTAAATTCACCTGCCACACCGTTATTCGTAAAAACGGACAAGCCCTCTATTTCAATGTTCGGAATGACGTATGGACCTGGAGCATGCTCAACAGCAAAATCCAAAACGGCAGGACCTAGTGTGGCATAAGCTCCTGTATCCGTTAAAATCTTTACCTTATGTGAGAGGATTTTTCCCGAATCATCCACACCGGTTTTCATCGTTATTTTCATCGGATGTCGCTTTAGCCCAGCGCGAACCGATTCTCTTCTCGTTTGGTGAATTTTAACAGGACAATTTGTTGCAAGTGCGAGTAGTGCTCCATATGGCTGAATGTTTAATTCATCTTTCCCCCCAAACGATCCCCCCATTGGACTCGAAACAATCCGAATATCAGACTCATTCATATTTAAAATTCTTGATAGCTGATAACGATCTTTGAACCCATGCTGCGTACCAACATAGACCGTTAATTTCCCGTCAACTTCAGGGACAATCACTCCACCTTCTGTTTCCATATAAGCATGCATTTGTCTTGGAAGTTCATACGTTTCCTCTACAATATGGGAGCATGACTGGAATCCTTCCTCCACATCTCCCTTTGAATAATAGGCACGGTGGAGTAGATTTCCATCAGGATGAAGCTTGGGTGCCTCAGGATGAAGAGCTTCTTCAGGTTCAACAATGACCGCGAGCTTCTTATATTCCACCTTTATAAGCTGCAACGCTTCATCTGCAATTTCTATTGTGTCTGCTGCCACAGCTGCGATCGCATCCCCAACATAGCGCACTCGATCCTCACAAAGCACAGGCTGGTCAGGAAAAATGAGTCCAAACCCGTTTAACCCTGGAACGTCCTCATAAGTGACAATTGCTCTTACCCCAGGAAGCTGCTTTGCCTGGACCACGGAAATAGAGTGTATTTCTGCATGAGGTTCAGTACTTCTTAATATTTTTCCGTATAACATACCTGGAAACGATAAGTCAGTTAAATATTTTAGTGCACCAGTTACTTTTCCAGGACCGTCAGGACGTATCTTCTTTTTCTTAGTTTCTATCACCTTGAGCCCCCTCCTTTATCTAGCTAACCCCTTGCAATCTCTGAAACTATCCAATTGGCGGCTACTGATTTTTTATAAGTGGCAGTTGAATAAGAATCTGTAGAAGGAGTATATTCTTCTTCAATAGTTTGGAAGACCTTCTGTAATTGATCGTTCGTAAGTGAAGCACTTTCTAATAGTTGCTCAGATTCATATAATCGCTGAGGATGAGTAGTACTCCCGCTTACAGCCAATCGAACGGCTGATATCTTCCTTTTTTCATGCAGATGGAAGGTTCCTGCCACCGTCACAATACTCGGTGTAAATGCTTCACGATGACAAAGCTTCTTATAAAAAAAACGCTTCGTTTGATCGTCTGGCACATGGACAGAGATAATAAGCGAGTGATTGTTATTTTTTATATAATCATATAACGGTTGATTTTGAACTGAGTTTCCGTCATACACGGCAAGGACAGCATCCATGGCTAGTAAAGCAGGAATCATATCGCCAAATCCATTAGCGATGTTACCACCTATCGTTGCTCTGTTTCGGACAGCAGGTGCCGCAATATTTCTAGCAGCCTCCACAAGAAGAGGATGGAAAAGTTCATTGTTTTGACGACAGAAGTCCAAGGTAATACCTGCGTCTAAACGAGTATATGATTGACCATTAACAAGTTCCTTCCCCCAGCCTTTCATCTCTTTAATACCATCTAAACTAATTAAATGGGAAGGAGCATCAAGCCCTTTCGCCCAATGAGTTTGCATTAAAGTTCCGCCTGCAATAAACGAAGCGGTTTCCCCTAACTTTTCCATTAGATCCCAAGCCTCCACGAGTGAGGTAGGCATCCATAATTCCGTATCAATTAGTGAGGTCGTTCCTTGTCTAATCATCTCCATTCACCACCAATTACCCTTTCATAATCTTTCTTTGTATCAATATCATAGAAGTCGCGAGCTTCTGAGAACTCTACAAACATTCCTTCTAATTCCTTAAAAATCTTTCGTGCCCCTACATCTCCCTGTAGCTTCATCAACTTAGGGAGGACTCGTGGTGAAAAGATGACAGGTGGTCTAGCGATTCCTTCGTAACAAGCAGCGACGAAATCTTGCTTGTCAGCACTAATATAAGTTGTGATTACCTTATCTATGGTAGCCTTCGACAAAAAAGGCTGATCGGCTAGAAGAACCATGATTCCTTTTGGATTCACACGCCTCATTGCTGCATATAATCCCCGTTGCAATGTATGCGCCTGCCCTTTCTCAGCGTCATCGCAAACCACATGAGACCATTGTCTAGAATAAGGAGAATCAAAGAGAGAGGGATCAACCCATTCGAGGGAGTCTGCTTTTTTTGAAACAACAAGGACATGTTCCAGGGAGGAAGATAATGCTGTACGTAGGGCGGAGCTTCCGATGGTACAAGTAGAGAGTGGAAGAGAAAGCTTGTTTTCCCCCATCCTGCTACTCTTACCCGCAGCAAGATATATGGCGATGATTCCATTCTTCATAGTGTATTCCCTCTTTACTTTTTTTCCGTTGTTGAATTAACTCAGCGACAATACTAACCGCAATTTCCTCTGGTCCCTCTGCTCCAATAGATAAACCAATTGGACTTTTTACATGGGATGGAATGATATTTCCTTCTAGCAAACGCTGTGTCCTGTTTTTCGAACCAAGTACGCCTAAATACCTGATCTCTTTGGTAAGCAAATACTGTAAATATTCTTTGTCTCTCTGAAAATTATGGGAAACGACGATAGCTGAATCTGTAGGCTGGAAAGTTAATTTTTCAAAGCTTTCCTGAGGAAATCCCACAATCAGTTGGTCTGCCTTCGGAAAAGCTCCTTGATGGCATAATGCCGGACGCCAATCAGATACAATTACCGAAAATCCGGTTTTAGAAGCTAAATCGACTAATGGAATGACATCTTCTCCCGCTCCGAAAATCATGAGCCGAGGTTTGGGTTCAAAGGTATGAATATATAGATTTGAAGCTAACTCGGAGGAATACAGTGTTCCACTTTTTGGGGTCATTAAATGATAATTCTTTAAAAGGCTTTTAGCTGATAAAACATTACTCCCCGTCCAGCTCCCAAAAATCGTTCCATCATCAGTAATAAACAGGCAAGAGGATGCGGATAAATGTTCATCTAGTTGTTTGATCATCGTCACTCTATTGCCTAGTGCTAGATGATTTTTTAAAATAATCAAATGTTCTAGAAGCTGATCGTCAATCGGTTCGAGTAAGACTGTAATGATTCCATTGCAGCCTGCCCCTTGCCCCCATGAAAGATCATCTTCCTCTTGCATATGATAAACAATGGTTTGGGGCTCACTTGTGCCAAAGCATTCTTTGACTCGATACTCAAGATCGGTTTCTAGACAGCCTGCACTGAGGATGCCAGTCCTTGTTCCATTTTTTTGGAACAACATCGATGTTCCTTCTTTTCTATAGGCGGAGCCCTCCACTCGGATGATCGTTGCAAGAACCCCCTCATTAGAAGTTGATATCTTCTGTAGAATGTCATGGATTGCTTCCATCCGTGCCCCCTCCTCAATTTTCATATAATTCAGTGTATTTATGAATCATAACAAAATAAAAATTGGAAATGTATATTTTTGTAAGGTAATCTAACATAGAAAGTGAAAATGGGGGAGCATTTGAAAACAAAGCAGATCTCTAGTTAGGAGCTGAGATAGCATTGCTAGTATATGGGGAAGCTAGAGTGAATAATAGATTTAAACCGATAAGCTCTGAGGTCTACGCTATTTGGACTCATTTTTAGCTTTTTGAGTGGATCCTATCCGAATGAGCTGTTTATTTGGACTCAATGCTTGTTTTCGGGCTCTGATCTGTCTAAATCCACCCTTCATTCGGACTCTGGTTACGCTTTCTGCTCTGGCTCCTGTCCGAATGGACCCTTGAT
>NZ_JBOCCY010000023.1:0-59989 GCF_050586445.1 Bacillus coreaensis | reverse complement strand
CGAACCAAAAATATTTTAGCACCACGGGGAAGTTTTTTTAATACCACGCTGAAAGCTTTTTGGAACCCCGGGCCTAGCCCGGGGTTTTCGTTTCCATAAAAATACTTAAAGAATACCCATCACAAGGATGGCTATTCTTTAAGTAATGCTTTTTTAATTAGTTTTTTCAGGGCCTTTATTAGGAATTAATTCTTCTGCAATTTCGGCTAATCCAGCCAAATTTCCCATTTTATTCATTTTACCTAAATCAATATTATTCATTATGTTATTAACTGGAGATTGTGTCATTCTATTTCTTCTCAACCGTATGGCAGCTGCGCTAACTCCTAAACTTATTAACGATCCCCATATCCAACCTTTACCATTTCTTTTCTTCCCGAAAAATGCAATTAAGGGATTTCTTCTTAGTTGAAAAAATGACGTGATCCACTTATTCATTTTACCCCCACCTTCTTCTGATATATAAGCTTCATTTTTCATTAATAGAGTTCTCTTTTTAAACGTACCCATCCTGATAAAAATTTGGTTTAGGATTTCTAGCTTATAAAACTCCTATACACAAAAAAATCCAAAATATACCACACATGAATAATTTCATAAGAGATGTTAAACAACCTGGAGAAATGGACACTCCATTTAACTTTAACATGGATGAAGAAGAACCCGATCCAGATGAGGAACCTTCTGAAGAACGAAGAGGAGACTAAAAGAAAAGGATTGTCGGAAGTGAAACATCCGACAACCCTTCTTCTTATTGAAAGTTCTTGCTATTTTCCGATCCCCCAGTTCCGTGCATATTCCTATAGTGTTCCTCTAATTGCTGAATAGATAAATCTGGATGCATGTTCTTCATATGTTCTTTCATCTGACCGAAATTCATGTTTTTAACGTTCATCATTGATTCCATGTCTGTATGCATCATATCTTCCATTTGGGAATCAGAGTTTACCATCCTATCCATCATCATGTTTTCGTTTATAATCCCTTCACTTTCTTGGGCTGAAACGTAATAAATCCCTGTACCTCCTCCAATGATTAATCCAGCTCCTAACGTAATGGCGATTAGAGTTTTTTTCATCATGCACCTTCTCCTTTATTAAATTTTATTCTTATTAATACTTCCTCATGTTTTACTATCACTACACCCTTACTATAGAAAAGAATCATGGAGAAAGTATGGAGATTTTAAAGAATTCTTCAAATTTGAATGGTTAAATTTCAGTTTTGGACTCTTCACCTCTGGAGGGAATAACCATATAATAATAATGAGGTGTTTACTATGTGTGTTTCGAATCATGCATTTGAATTTCAGGCATATAAGCTGAGTGAACAAATAATAAAGCATACGATTTATCAACCTGTGAAAGTCGTTTATTTTGGGGAGAAAGAGGCAGAGGTAAACCAAATTAATGCGATAGAGCTCATTACAAAAATTATTTTGCAGGACAACGAAGGACATGTTTATGAGGTGGAACCGAGCGAAAATGGGTTAAGGTTTGCTAAGGGAGAGATCACCTATCAAGAGTATGTAAGGCGAGGAAAAAAGGATTTTAGAAATCTAATTACTTACTCTTCTGCTTCCATTGGCTTCCTATTCATTATGAGTTGGGCGTTGGTTGAATATTTTCTATAAGAACAGATTCTTTATTTCATAGAGAAAGGCATGACCAAGACTAGTCATGCCTTTTTACCGACTTTATTTAAGTGATTTTTAATGATCTTCTTCAACTGCCATTGCATCAGCCTTCGTTTTATGAATAGTGCCAAATGGATGCTGTGGCGGAGCATATATCGAGTAAAGTTTAAGTGGTGTATTTCCCGTATTGATAACATTATGCCATGTACCCGCTGGGATCACAAAAGCAAAATCATCAGCCACTTTTCTCTCAAAGTCTAACTGATCCTTCTGTGCTCCCATTCGAACCATCCCTTCACCTTCTTCAACCCTTAGGAACTGATCAAGATTTGGGTGTATTTCTAAGCCAATGTCCTCTCCCACATTAATGCTCATTAAGGTTACCTGTAAATGCGTTCCAGTCCATATGGCTGTTCGAAAGGTATCGTTTTGCTTGGTGGCCTTATTAATATCCACAACAAAAGGCTTTCCTCCATAATCCGTTACTCGCGGGGAGAGTTCTTCGCTTAAAAATCTAACACATGAAGCATTTTCTTGTTCTCCCGTTAATGCCCATAAAAATACATTCTGTATCATTGGATGTTGATTAAGCGAAAAACCTTTCTGATATTCTTTATATCCCTCTACCTCAGCATCATACGCCTTTTCCAACCCGTCTCTGTAGCTATCAATAGCGATTTGTTCGGGTTGGTATACAGGTACAGTACCAGTAAGTTGAATATAGAGATTGTTTAACTGTGTAAGCTGGGCCTTTTTCCTTTCTAATGCATACAAAATATCATTCTGATGCATTTCATTTGGAGCTATATGAACTAACTGTCTATATAGCTCCATGGCTTCTGCTTCTCTTTTTATTCCACTAAGTAGGACATCAATTACTGGTTGAATATTCTCCTCATGATTCCTATTCATATAATTGGACGAATAAGTTGAAGGATTTACCCAGTAAGGATATGAATACGGATTGGAAACATAATACATGTTGGTCATTACCTCCAAAATTTTATAAACCATCATATGCCTCTGGGGGAAAAATGTACTTTTATTTACATAATTAAAATAGGACACATCCACTAATACATTGAAACAAAACAATTTATGTTATATTCAAGATATAGTTTTTTAGAGAAACTGTACATTGAGGAGGATTGTATATGAAATTTATCGTACATAAAGAATGGCTTCTTAGTAATCTGAATCAAAGAGATGTTAGGATTATCGATTGCCGCTTTGCACTTGCTAATCCTGAATTAGGAAAGCAAGAATACGATCACAGTCATATTCCAGGAGCAGTTTATTTTGATTTAGAAAAGGATCTTTCAGGACAAGTGGGTATTCATGGTGGTAGACACCCTATGCCTGACATAAACGAACTAAAAGAGAAACTTGAAACTGCAGGCATTGATCAAGAAACAACCATTGTCGCTTATGATAACGGTGAAGGAGCCTATGCTGCAAGGTTATGGTGGATGCTGTCATATCTAGGACATAAAAAAGTATATGTACTTGATGGAGGATATAAAAATTGGACAAAAGCCAATTACCCAACTAGTGCTGATGTACCTGATTTTGAAAAATCGACTTTCTTTGTTGACCTACAGCCTAATTTATTGGCTGACGTAATAGAGGTCCAAGAAGTTGTATCTGGAAAGCAACCAAACATCGTTTTGATTGACTCTCGTGAGAACAAAAGATACTTAGGAATAGAAGAGCCCATTGATAAGAAGAAAGGCCATATTCCAGGTGCTATTAATAAGCCTTGGATGGAAGGACTTCATGATGGGTACTACCATACTATTGAAGATCAAAAAGAGAGGTTTTCAGATATAGAATCTGAAAAGGAATTGATCGTTTATTGTGGGTCGGGAGTAACGGCTGTTCCCAATTTCCTAGCTTTAAAAGAAGCAGGCTTTGAACATGTGAAACTGTATCTAGGTAGCTTTAGCGACTGGATTTCTTATGAAGAAAATGAGATAAAAAAGATGTCTTAATTGAGGAATTAGCAAAAGAAATAAGCGGAGCTTTTCCGGTTAGATTCAGAATGGAGCTCGTTCTGGGGTAAAATAAGGGGAGGGTTTCCGCTTATTCAAAGCAAACTCTCCCATTTTCGAAGTTTTCGAGCCACTAGTCGGAATCTCTCCGTTTATTTAACCCTTTTTTAACAATAATTTCTAATTAAGCGGAATTTCTCCTTTTATTTATCAACTCGGGTTTGCTATGTCAACGTTAATAGTAGAAACAAATAAAGAAAAGGCGGATGCTAATTAGAAAGCACCCGAAAATGAACCCCTTTACTGCATAAATTTGGCTTTCCTTTATCCTATTTTAATCACTTTTCCGTTGAGCTAATTGAAGGGCTGTGTCTGATGCGGTAAAATCAACCGTTAATTGTTCGCTCAAGTTATGAGGATGATAAAACCCTCTTGAAACCATATAGTTTGTTATATTTTCGTGCGTTTGGATTGCAGCACGCAAATGTTCTCTTAAAACAGACCGTAATTCAGGAGTAGCAGCTTCGGTAATAGCCACCGTATAATTCCTTACCCCCGATTTGGCAGAAATCAAGAAATCTGTCGCTATCACCTGATCCGTTAATCCACCCATACCCACCATATTTTGAATCAAATGGTTCATTGCTGTTCCTCCCTATTGGTCAAAAATTGCTGTAACTCTTTAACCTGTTGCTGACCTGCTATCATATCATTTGTCAGAATTGCTTTTAAATCCTCATCTTGTGCTAACGCACTCATGGTCGTTGACTTCGTTAAACTGATGCTTTTAAAAGTAAGAAGCTCATGAACATCCATCGTCTCATGTAACCCTAAGTATTTAACCATTCTTTTCACTCCATTACATTCATATTTGCACCTTTATATTTTCAAACAGATACGTACTATTCATTCGTAATTTTTATCAGAAGGAGCATAAAAGGAAAAGTAGTATGGAGAAAATAAGGTTGATTCGTAATGGAGGTGTTATTATGAACAACGAAAGATTAGCCATTCATGAAACATTAGAAACTCACGAAATTATTAACTTTAAAACGGTTAGCTTATTAAGATCAAAATTAATGATGGGTATTTGTTTTAATAATGAGTTAAAGCAATTAATGGCCAAGAATGTGGAGCAATCCATTCAGGATATCAATGAATTAATTCCTTTCTATAAACAAAGTGACGTACTTCATTAAACTGGAGGTGAAAAGATGCAAGATTATTTAGACCCAAGAAACGCTGAGGGTATGCCGAATTTAGCCGACTCAACCTTTGCCATGGATTTTTTATTATCGGTTAAAAATGGTATTCGAAATTATGGATTCGCGATTACAGAAACCGCAAGTCCTGAATTAAGAAGGGTATTAACAAAACAACTCGAGGCAGCCATTGACTTACATGGAGAAATTTCTGAATTGATGATCAAAAATAAGTGGCTACATCCTCATGACTTTAACGAGCAATACAAGGTCGATATGAAAGGCGCCGAAACTGCTGTTCAAATTGGACAAATGGAGCTTTTCCCATTAGATACAGACAGAGGCGGCATGTTTGCTACACCTAACCAATAGAAGGAGGGGTTTTTTTAAAATGAAGGCCGTTACTTATCAAGGAATAAAAAATGTGGAAGTTAGAGAAGTAAAAGATCCCACTATTAAAAATTCGGACGATATCATTGTAAAAGTTACCTCCTCTGCTATTTGTGGTTCAGATCTTCATCTAATTCATGGAATGATTCCTAATACACCTACCGATTTTGTCATTGGTCATGAACCGATGGGCGTCGTAGAGGAGACTGGACCAGGTGTAAGAAACTTAAAAAAAGGGGACCGGGTGATCATTCCTTTTAATGTGAGCTGTGGTACTTGTTGGTATTGCAATCATGATCTTACAAGTCAATGCGATAATTCCAATCCACACGGAGATATGGGTGGATTTTTTGGGTACTCCGAAAACACAGGTGGCTACGCAGGTGGACAAGCTGAATATATGAGGGTGCCTTACGGAAATTTTACACCTTTTAAAATTCCAGAGGATTGTGAAGTTGAAGATGAAAAACTTGTTCTATTAGCTGATGCAGCTTCTACTGCCTATTGGTCTGTTGATCACGCTGGTGTAAAAGAAGGTGACACCGTCATTATTCTTGGCTGTGGACCTGTTGGTTTATTAGCTCAGAAATTCGCATGGTATAAAGGGGCTAAAAGAGTCATTGCTGTTGATTATATAGACTACCGTCTACAGCATGCCAAACGTACAAACAAAGTTGAAATCGTCAATTTTGAACAGCATGAAAACACGGGTGAATACTTAAAAGAAATAACAAAAGGTGGAGCCGATGTGGTCATCGATGCTGTAGGAATGGATGGAAAGTGGACACCAATGGAATTTCTTGCAAGCGGTCTTAAACTTCAGGGAGGAGCGATGGGCGCACTTGTAATGGCCACTCAAGCAGTCCGGAAAGCCGGAACGATACAAATAACAGGTGTATATGGCGGTCGTTATAATGGATTCCCACTTGGAGATATCATGAACCGAAATATTGATATCAAAACTGGCCAGGCTCCTGTTATTCCATATATGCCATTCTTATACGACCTTTTTTCAAAAGGAACGGTTGACCCGAGCGATATTGTTACCCATGTGATTCCACTAGACCAAGCAAAGCATGGGTATGAAGTCTTTGATACAAAAACAGAAGATTGTATAAAAGTAATATTAAAGCCATAAAAGCAATTGCCCAGTTCAGTTTATACTGGGTTTTTCCTTTCAATAAAACGGACGTTAACCCCTCTGGATCAACGTCCTCATTGTTATTTTCCACCTGTAAATGAAATGCCTTTAATAAAGTAACGGTTAAAGAAAGTATATAACAATAATACAGGTAGGGTAAATACCATGGATGCAGCCATGATATAGTTCCAATAGCTAACGAATTGTCCTTTAAAGGTATTCAAGCCTAGTGGTAGGGTAAACATTTCAATATCAGTTATCACGATCAGAGGTCTCATAAAATCGTTCCAAAACCCCATAAAAATAAAGATCGATTGTGCAGCTAGTGCTGGCTTTGCCAGTGGCAACACCACTCTAAAAAATGTTCCGAACTTACCTAAGCCATCTATCTCAGCCGCTTCCTCCAGCTCTTTCGGAAAGTTTATAAAGAACTGTCTCATCATAAAAATATAAGTTGCATTAATCATGCCTGGTACAATCATTCCTTGGTAAGAATTTAACCACCCTAATTCTTTTAAAATTAAATAGTTTGGAATCATCGTTACTTGTGCAGGAATCATAAGTACCCCTAAAATAATGATGAACAATGCTTTTTTACCTGGAAATGTTAGACGAGCAAGTGCATATCCAGCCATTGAGTTAAAAATTAAATTTAAGAAAGTCCCTACTCCAGCAATAAACAAGCTATTAAACATCCATCTTGGAAAATGCTCTTGTTCAATAAAAATTTGTTTATAATTTTCAAGAGTAAAATTTTTCGGGATAAATGACATCGATCCAGAAACGATCTCTTGTAGCGTTTTAAAGGATGAAGATAGTGCCCACAAAAACGGGACTAGAGTTGTTATTGCATAAAGGCCTAAAATAATATATAAAATGGTCTTTCCAACCTTATTTTTCTTCATACCCCTGCCTCCCTTTCTTAGTATAGTGATTCCTCTTTTGAAAATTTACGTTGTAGCAAAGTGGCTACTAAAATAACAAATGCCAACAGGAACGCTAGTGCTGCTGCATATCCCATCGTTCCGAGCGTCTTAAAGGCATATTGGTACACAAGAAGTACCACGGTTAAAGTTGAATTGTCTGGTCCACCAGAGCCGGCGGAGAAGATATACGATTGATCGAATAATTGAAACGTTCCGATGATACCCATAATGACTACAAAGGAAGTTACAGGTCTCAAATTTGGAACGGTAATGTTCCAAAACCTATGGAACACATTGGCTCCATCTAGTTTGGCTGCTTCATATAACGATTCAGGAATATCCTGAAGGGCTGCTAAGTATATCACCATAAAAAATGGAGCAGTAGACCATATATTCATGAACATAATTGCATTCAACGCAATAGAAGGATCTCCTAAAAAATTATAGGTAGGAAGACCAACGAAATCCAAGATATTATTGATTAAACCATCTTTGTTATACATCCACATAAAGATTAAAGTAAGTACAGCAGATGATGTAAGGGTAGGTAAAAAGTAGACAATTCGAAAGAAAGTTTGACCTTTTAATCCTGCGTTTAATGTTGCTGCTAATACTAGCGCTAATATTGTCTGGCATGGAACAACAATGACAACGTACTTAAATGTGTTCCAAAGTGCAATTTTTGCCCTGGTATCCTCCAGGATTCTCGTGAAATTTTCAAATGCAACAAAATCAAACGTGGCATTTCCTAATAATTGAACCTTATGAAATGATAGAAAAATAGTATAAAAGATTGGCCCGATGATAAAAAGTCCTAATACAATTAAAGCAGGAAACATAAAGGTATAACCCTGTCCTATTTCGCGGAGAGCTTTTCTGGAAAACTTCTTGGTCATTCCCACTCCACTCCTTTTCTTCTTCTTAAAATGAATGTTCTGGCTGTCAGAACTCGTTCCACCTATGTTTGTGCACATAAACAGAACGAATTCTACAGACTTTTAAATGTAGAGGAAGGAAGACTCTCCTTCCTCTATGAAATCTGGTTTACTTACTTAGCATCAATTTCACTATTTGCTTGTTTTTCTGCTTCTTTCAATGCATCAGCAAGATCAGCCTGACCTAAGAACGCACTTAAGAATTGATTATTGAAGTTGTTCATAATAATTGGCAGATTGGTACCTTTTGACCAAACCGTAGCATAAGAAGCACCAGCAACTAGAGCCGTACGAAGTTCATCCTTATCATAGCCTAGCTCAGCAGCCACAGACTTACGTGTTGGAAGAGCATATCCTTTACTCGTCCAAGTCTTCATCCCTTCCTTACCAGTAAGGTAAGAAATAAGCTTCCATGCAGCCTCTTTTTTCTCAGATTGAGCATTCATAACGTAAGCAACTGAGTATGCCATAGTTGATTTCTCACCATCCACCGCTGGAAGTTCAGCTGTTCCATACTCTACATCAGGGAAAGTATCTGCAAGGAATGGAATGGCCCAGTTCCCTTCAATAACCATAGCTGCTTTTTCTTGTCCGAAGATTTCTCCTCCCCAGTTTACTCCCACTTCTTTTGGCTCCACAGCTGTTTTATCCACGTTATGCATTTCAATAATTGGCTGAAGGGCTTCAACAACATCAGAGGAAGCAAAGTTCGCTTTGTTATCCTTTACCACTTCTCCCCCTTGGGACTCTGCTAACCAATACATACGAGCTAATTCAGGTGCAACGCCGAATCCATATACACCGTCTTTAGTTAACTTCTTAGCAGCTTCACGGAATTCTTCCATCGTTTTAGGAACTTCTACACCTGCATCTGCGAGCATCTTTTTGTTATAAAATAAGGCGAGAGTAGAGTAATCTTTTGGGAAACCATACGTCTTCCCGTCAACAACGAATGCTTCTGCTAATGGTTTCTCAAAATCTTCGACATCAAAATCTTCTGTGATAAACTCATCAAGTGGTTGAATGACACCTGTTTCAATAAGGGCAGGTGCTTCAAAGGCATCTAAATAGAACACATCTGCTGCCTCTCCACCCACTAAACGTGTTTTCATCACATCCATGTACTGCTCTGAAATCACTTCGTACTTCACATCAATATCTGGGTGTTTCTTTTCAAAATCATCAAGAGTCTGCTTTAATAGTTTTTCCTCCGTTGGATTTCCACCCCAACCAGCAAGGCTAACCTCTATTTTTTTTCCATCCTCTGTAGATCCATTTCCTTCCTTACTAGAAGCATCATCGCTACTACATCCAGATAAAACTCCTGCCAATAATAAAGAAGTAACACCAAGTGCTGAAAGCCATTTTTTTGATTTCATTTTAAAATCTCCTTTCAATCTAGGTTTTATTAATAAAAAGGGATCCCTTGAAGGGACAAAAAGTAAAAATTAATTTCTATTTACAGACAGCTAGATACCCTGATGAATTTTCCAATATAGTAATCTCGTATTCTTCATCCTGTTTTCTCATAACCTGTAGAGATAAAGTTCCTCCACCTACACGAATGTTCTTCGCCGTTAGCATATTCATCCCGCTTAATAGTTTAGGAGAAATAGTAATCTCCTTATTAATGCCATCAGGAAACAGACCTAATAGCGTTTGTATAAATACTAGTGGTGCACCTGCTGCCCATGCTTGTGGAGAGCAAGCTACTGGGTATTTCACTGGTTTACCAATTGAATCAGAGTACCCGCAGAAAAGCTCTGGCAAGCGCTCATATTCAAAGAAGTTGGATGCTGAAATTAACCCATCAATCACCTTATTGGCTTGTTCTTGATAACCTGCTTTACTCATACCAAGGAGAATCATGCTGTTATCATGTGGCCACACACTTCCATCATGATAGCTAATTGGGTTATAACCCGCTTCTCCCTCACCCATTGTACGGATTCCATATCCTGAAAACAATTTCGCGGAAACGAGTGTATTTACGACTGCTTTTGTTCTTTCTTCATCAAGCATCCCCGCTTGTAACACATGTCCTGGGTTGGAAGTAATCGTACCAACCTGCTTTTTATTCTCATCTAGAGCAATAGCGTAGAAACCTACATCTTCCATCCAAAACTCTTGATCAAACTTTATTTTTAGCTGTTGCGCCTGTTCCCGAAGAGTGGCAGCAATATCGACTTTACCGGTAGATTCATAAAGATTAGCTATTCCCATCTTTGCTTGGAAAACATAGCCCTGTACTTCAGCAAGAGCAATGGGTGTTTTTGCATACTCTCCGTCCCGGTGGACGATGGAGTCCCCAGAATCCTTCCAACCTTGATTCGCAATCCCCTTACTTGATTCTTGATGATATTCCACGAATAGATCTCCATCTCTGTCTCCATACTCATCAATCCAAGTTAAAGCGTTTTCAATTACTTCCTGCATTTCCTCTACAAACTCAAAATCTCCTGTCCAGTTCACATATTCCGTTAATAAAATGAGGAATAATGGTGTCGCATCAATGGTCCCGTAATAAGGAGTAAATGGAATTTGGTTGGTGTTCGCTAATTCCCCGAAGCGGATTTCATGCATGATTTTCCCTGGCTGCTCATCTCTCCAAGGATCTACTTTTGTACCTTGATAGTCTGCTAGGGTCCGAAGTGTTCCTTTCGCTATCTCGGGGTTAAAAGAGAGCATTTGTAGGGCAGCAATTAAACTATCACGCCCAAACGGAACACCGAACCAAGGAAGGCCTGCTACTGGAAATAAGCCATATCCTAAGTCTGTAAGTAAAACCCGAAGGTCTCCGATGCCACGATCAATTAACTTTTGAAGGGGTACATAATCTGTCTCTACTTTAGTCGTAGCCTCTTCCCACTTATGATAGGAATCTTTTAACTGTCGCAATGCCTCTTCCTTTGTAAGAAGTTGTTCATTAGACGGTGATCCCACTTCTGGACGAATAATTAATTGTATTGTTTCTTCTTGTTCATGCTCTAGGTTAAAGTGGAAGGTTACACGCCCAGCTTGATCAATTTCCTTTGCTGTTTTGTCCCAGGTAACCTTTGTGTGGCGTTCAACGTCATCTGCTCCAATATAAGAAAAAGTCATTGAATGATTTTCCACTTTCTGGCCAATCCTTTTTCCCACCTTACCTGATTGAAAGCCTCTCACAATAAACATATCTTTGAAATCAACATCAAGTTCGACTGATAAATCGAATTCTATGGATTTAGGGAAATAATTTTTCAGGCGAATCGTTTCATAAAGGATTCCTTTAGTAATGAAACGAGTTCTTTCAATTTCTACAGATTCTCTCCACAGGATGAGTGCTCCATCTTTTTCTATATGTGGGTTGGTTAACATGATTTTGGCCAAATAATTTTCCGCTGCCTCTGATGCTAGAAGGATGGGCTCTTCTCCATTGATAAATAACTTTAGCTTACTAAGAAAACGAGTGTCCTTCGTATACAGTCCTAATCCATACATGTGATCGACTGGAATATCACCTTTTTCATCTGTTAGTAAAAATAAATCGTCCTCTTTAATCACTCGGTAATCCATGTTGACCTCCTTATGATGTTCATCATTTTTCCAAAACGTTTCGGATTTTGTATAGAAATATTTTTACCGAAACGTTTCGGAAAAAAACTAAAAAAGTTACTTAAACGTTTCGGGAAATAGGGACCAAAAAACTCCATCCCCTAGAAGCTTTTTGTTGTGGTTGACCCTCTTACAACTAATTTCGTTCCTAGCGTTATGACCTGTGGTTCCGTTTTCCCATCAAGCATATTAGTTAATAGCTGACCTGCTTGGAAGCCTAACTGATAAAAATTTTGTGAAATCGTCGTTAAAGGTGGTGTCGCATAGGAAGCAAGTAAGATATCATCGTATCCTACAATTGAAACATCCTCTGGTACTCGCAATCCCAATTCTTTCGCAGATGTAATAACACCTAATGCCATTAAATCACTTGCACAAAAAATAGCACTAATATCTGGATGTTTTATTAGAAGTTCCTTCGCTACGACTGAAGCTGAATATTCTTCAAACTTACCATCATAAATCCACTCTTGCTTCACTGGTATATTGGACTCCTCTAATGCCGTTTTATAGCCTTCAAAGCGTTTTTTGCTAACAAAAGCTTTACTGTGCCCATTAATCATAGCGATATTTCGATGTCCAAGCTCGATCAGATGCTCAACTGCTTTTTTAGCTCCTGCCACATTATCAGTTGTGACGTAACCAACATTATCGGAGTGAACAGGAATATCAATCAACACACAGGGAATATCACTTTCAACAACTTCCAACAGATACGGATCATCTGTTTTAATTCCTTGAATGATGACTCCATCTACCCTTCGTTCTCTGCAAAGTTGAGTGTACGTCTTTTCACGTTGCTTGGAAGAATTCGTGTTAAAGACCACTAAATCATAGTCACTCTCTGACGCAGACGAGTTGATTCCTGATAGGATAGAAAAAATAATTTGGTCCTTTTCACTTTCCCGGTTCAAACCGGATACTAATAAACCAATTGTTTTGGAGACATTCATTACAAGTCCTCTTGCGAGAGTATTAGGACTGTAATTTAGCTCCTTTGCAAGAGTCATAATCTTTTTCCTTGTTTTCTCACTAACATCTGAATAACCATTTAATGCTCTGGAAACTGTAGTCACAGATACTCCAGCTGCTTTTGCTATATCTTTAATTGTTGTAGCCATACAATCCTCCAAAACGTTTCGGAAATATCTGTACATGTAGAATACTAAATTACGCAACCGTTTTCAATGTTTTTTTATAAATTCTTTTAGACATCAAAACTAAACAAATATGAACCAACAAAAACCGACCTTTTTTACGAAAAGAGGTCGGTTTTCATATACTACTTATTTTATTACTTTATCCCGGTAGAACTGATCCACTGCTGCCCCTCTTCTTCAGGCGTCCAATCATTGAGGATCAAACGTCCGTCTTTCGATATTTCAATTGCCTTTCCGTTATGAACAGAAGTAATTTTCAAGGTTCCGTTATCATTTTTTGAAAGAATCCAACGCTGATTATGATAGCCAAGATAATCGTATAGCTGTATTTTATTTTGGCCTGTATCATAATCAAGTGCTTTGCCACCCTCGGTTCGGATCGAATACGAACCATACTCATCACCAGTCGGAACCAACGTCCAATTTGTTGCATTATTTGAGTCGGATACAGTCACTGGCTCTCCATTTTGTGACGTTGCCGTATAAATTGCTTGACCTGTTGCTTGATTTGTAAAGCTTATTTTCATTAAGGTTGCCTCTGTCATTTGGCTAACTTTCACATTCTGATAAGAGGCTTGACCTCCAAATACATTGACGCCAAAATATCCTTCTGCAAAGGTGCCATCCTTTATATCTATGATTTTTTGTCCATCTACTGTGATCAGAATGTAAGGGCCTTTTGCTTCAATTTTTACCTTATACGTTTTTCCAGTTTGTATAAAAGCGGGTACTCTCCCTATAACCATCCGATCTTCAAAGCGACCATCTATTTTGTAAAACAGACGAAAAGCTTTCATATTCGGATCAAGATTGAAGTAGTATCCGCTTCTTCCGTCTTCACTAGCCCTGAACAAAATGGACCCCGCTCCACCTGATTCACCCAGCATCATATCAGCTTCATACGTAAAGTCTCCAGCCGATTCACTAGCGACATAATTGGCATCACTTGTATATGTTCCACGAATACCGTTTTCTGTGACGGTCCATTTGGAAGCAGAGATATCTGACTTCCATCCTGAAAGATTCGTATAAAACTCCCCTTCAAATACCCTCACAACAACACTTTCAGAAGTTTTTCCATTTGAGGTAAAGGCGGTAATAACCGCTTCTCCTTTCCCACCGGCTTTAAGTACTGCCTTGGAGTTAGTTGAGGAGGCAATCTTTACTATATTCGGGTTGCTAGATTCCCATTTAATTGGATGCGTACCTTTTCCTTTTCCAGTATCCATGGATGCGAATAAAGTAAGTTCATCACCCTTGCTCATCTCTCTTTGTTTCGTATCCATGACAATTTTTGTAGTCTCAGTATTGCCTTCCGTCCAAGTGTTAGCAAGAGAATGGACTTTTAAGGAGCGTACATTCACTTCTCCACCCTTCGTGTAAAAGCTCATGCTACGACTGGATGGATCGGGAAAAATAACATCAGAAAAAACAACTTTTCCATCATTTGCAAATACTTCAATGGATGAATCATCTACAAAAATATTCAGTTTGATGCGCTCATTTTCTGGCTTTAATGGCGCTTCATGTAAAGTAGAAAAAGAGCTAGAGAAATCCGTCTCTCCTGATTCTGCACGATTAACAAATATTTGATTTTCCGCTGTTTTGTAACCTACAACTGTTTTTTCCTCCGCACCTTCGCGAACTTGAAAACCAAATTCAGTTGTAGGGCTATTAGATGGTATTTCAATTTCCGCTTCAATCTCAAATGCTCCTGAAGAAAGTCCTTTTAGCAGGTTCGAAGCATTGGTTTGATGGATAACTTTGTTCTGTGTCTCAAAGATAGTGTTTCGAATGGACTGCAGTTCCTTAATTGGAGCTTGTGCGAGTCTGATTCCTTCCTCCGTTTTCACCAATCTAACTTCCCTCGGTATCGACAACTCACCCTTCCAACCAATCGTTGGAAAAGCAAATGGATAATCCCAGTTTGTCATCCATGCCATCATCACACGACGGTTATCTGGCATATTGGCAAAGGACATGGATGCGTAAAACTCTTTCCCATAATCTGTTTTTAGCACTTTTCCTGCCGCATTGTCATTGACGAATTTTCCATCAGCCGTTAAATGCCCTATAAAATACTCTGCATCAGAGCCTTGCGTCTTCGGATTTGCTCCCGTGCTGATCATGAGAACCCACTTTTTCTCTCCTGTCCCGTCTACCTGAAGCTCAAACAGATCAGGGCATTCCCACACGCCCCCACGAACATAATCTCCATATCCGAAATTATCCGTAAGTGTCCAATCTATTAAATTGGTGGACGTAAAGAAACGAATATGATCTCCTCCTGATACAACCATCACCCACCGATTATTGGCCTCATCCCGTACCACCTTCGGATCACGGAAGTCCCAGCCACCCGGGTCGTCCCCATTCTTACCTGGATTTTCAATCACAATCGGGTGTTCTGTTGAATATTTCCAAGTTCGTCCCTGATCCGTGCTATATGCTAGACCAATTCGTTGGTTGCCATTCCACCCATCCGGATTAAACGAAGTGTAGTATGCAATTAGCCCTTTTCCACCCGTATGAGTGAAGAGACCAGAAGCATTATTCGTATCCGCAATAGCTGAACCGGACCAAACATGACCGTGATCATTCCACGGTAGCGCGATAGGAAGTCGTTTCCAGTTTACCAAATCCGTACTTACAGCATGAGCCCAGGTCCCGCCATCTTGGTGGAATAAATGATATTCACCTTCGTAATAGACAAGCCCGTTCGGGTCACTAACTGAGCCACGAGCTGGAGTATAATGATAATCCGGACGATATTTTTCTTTATAATAGCTTGTAGTTGGAACCATATACACGTCTTGGAAGGCAGCAGACCCAGAGGTTACCGTGAATCCTACCAATCCGGTTGAATAGTTTTTATCCGAAATCTCTACAGCTGCCTCTGAATATCCATCCACATACAGCTCGATTTGATCGCCGTTTGCAATAACCTCTAGATGATGTTTGCTACCTTCTTGGGAAGGATACGCCATTTCAGAGGTTTTCAGAATCGTACCATCCATCCTCTTCATTTGTGCTTTAACCATGTTTCCTGCCTTAATTAGTACAGCCTCATATCCCTCTGTTCCATGTTCATTTGTTCGAAAGGCGAGTGCTGCTTCTGATTGTTGCTCTTCAAAGGATATATTTCCTTCAAGAACAAAGTCACTTTCACTCGTATGAAAAATAGTTTTGGCTTTTATACCATCAACAGCACTTCCTTTTAACCCTTGAATGGAAGGTTCCCAAGTTCCTTCCTTAACTAGAGGCGAACCTAGATTAGTAGAAAGCTCACTCACCTTTACATTTTGAAACAATGCAGAACCATCCCAGACGTTCAGTCCAAGTAAACCCTTCTCATAGGTGATATTGTTTACATCAATAACGGGCTCATATTTATTACCCCAATAGACCTTGATATTGTCTTCTACCACCTTCACCTTCAGATGATAGATTCCCCCCTCTTGAAGCGTGACTGGATATTCTTCTTTTAATCTCGTTTCGTCACGTGCATCCCGGAGTCGAATCATTCCTGCATTCGGCACAATTTGGAGCATATAGGAGTCCCAACCATCTTCATTGGAACGAAACACTAACGTCGCATCTGCGTTCATATCAATAACTTTTATATCTGCTTCATAAATAAAATCTTGAGAAGTAACACTTGAGATAGCCATTACATTCTCATTGGGTTCTGAGGTCAGCAACAATCCCTGCTGTGTGTCTTCTAATGACCCTTTCCCTTTCACTTGCCAGCCTGTTAGATTCGTATTTGCTTGTAATCCACTTTCTAAAATGGTTGCACCCTCCTTCGATTCGGTTGCCCATCCTGCCGTAGGGTGAATAGTAAAAGTTCCTACTGAGGAAGCAAGTAGTACAGCTACAAAAAATACAGAAGCCTTTTTTATGAAAGTTGGTTTCATCCTTTCCCCTCTCTTACAAATAAATGAATTTTTTCCGGTTCTCACCCATCAGACCCTTCACTTCGTCCTCGGTCGGCAAAGCTGATATAGCTCCGACCTTGGTACAGACCAATGCACCAACAATATTGCTAAAAGAAATCACATTTTTAAATTGCTCAAGGTCTTCTAAAACCTGTTTAGGATTCTCTAAACTAGACAACTGACAGAGAGTGGCTCCTACAAAAGCATCTCCCGCTCCTGTTGAATCAATGGAAGTGACTTTTATGCTAGGAACCAACTCACACTTTTGCCCATTGGAGATCAGGGTTCCCTTTGCCCCTAAGGTGACTGCCAAAACTTTAGCTCCCATTTGATGCAAAGCCGTAATTCCTTCCTTTACATCGTCCAGCCCTGAGAGAATTCTTAATTCTTCCTCACTCACTTTTACAAAGTCAGCGATAGACATTCCTAGCTTTGACCACTCCTTAAAATCATCCACTCTTCCTCCCCATAAAGAGGACCTATAGTTTGGATCGAATGATAGAAACTTTCCTCTTTCCTTTGCGTCCCTCATCAGACCTATGTACGTAGATCGAAATGGTTCAGTTAACAGGGCAGTTGCCGAACCGAAGTGAAGAATTTCACTTTTCATGATTCTCTCTTTATCCAATTCGTCCTCTGTTACAAACGCATCTGCTCCTCGGTTGAAAATAAAATCTCTTTCGCCATCTGCCTTTAAGGAAACAAACGCCTGTGTCGTTGGATGAGCTTGATCGAATAATAATAAGGAGGTATCTACATGGCAATTCTCTAACGTTTGCTTTAAAAAATATCCAAACGGATCATTTCCTACCTTGCCAGAAAACTGAGCTTTACCCCCTAACTTCACGATCGCTGCACAAACATTAGCCGGTGCACCACCAGCCTGTTTTTCGAAATGTTTTCCGTCTATTAAGTTCACGTCCACATCTGTACAGAAAAAATCAATCAATAATTCCCCGATACAAAACACCGATGAATTGGTTGTCATTCATCATCAACCTACCTTTTCAACATTCTCTAAGTTTCGATTTCCATCATTTCTCCCAAATAGAGGAAAGCTCAGTAAGTTCTACTGAAGAGAGATTGGTGATTCCATCCTTTGAAAAGATAACCATCTTGTTATATGGTTGGTTCGGATAGACCAGGCTTGTGCAAACAGCCTTTCCATCATTGGCAAATACCTCTACGGAAGATGTGTCTAGCCAAATTTGTAAGTGTAGTTGGTTGTTCTCTGTTTTTACGATTGCCTCCTGTATCGCAGCAAAGGAGTCAGAGAAATGATTGATTCCTGCATTCACCCGGTCAACCGTCAGCTTTTCGACTACCGTATCATACTGAATGATGACTTTTTCCTGAATCGAATTTTCAAAGATGACTCCGAAAGAAGTAGAATCTCTTTTTTCAAAGGAGATATTTATTTCCATTAAGCTACTAAGCAGGTCACAATGAAAGGGACTGTTCGGTTCAAGGGAAACTTCTTGAATGACTTCACTCTCATTTCGTAATATGTGAATTTCTGATACAACCTTCTGCACCACACGAACTCCCGATTCAGTAGCGGTGAGGAAAAGTTCTCTAGGCAATGTCATCGCACTACGCCACCCCTCGGTTGGGAGTAAGTTCGCATACCGCCAATTGCTCATCCAGCCGATATAAATTCTTCTACCATCATCCTCAGGTACATCCGACCAGCTCACCCCAGCGTAGTTATCTCTCCCAAAATCTAGCCAAAGAGTCGTACTATCACTATGTTCATTCACGAATGTCTTTCCATCAAATTGCCCAATGAAATATTGTGTTCGAGATCCTTCTGGAAAGGCTGGATTATCACCGATGCTAACAAGCATGACCCATCGCTTATTGCTTTCGTCACCGTCTACAGGAAGTTCAAATAAATCTGGGCATTCCCACACTCCATCATGTGAACCTGCTTGATGACCAAATTCACTAGCAAACTCCCACTCTATTAAATTACAAGAAGTATAAAGGGTAACTGTTTGACCAGTCGCTAAAATCATCACCCATTTGTTGGACTCTGTATGCCAAAAAACCTTTGGGTCTCGGTAATCAGTAATCTCCTCGTCTGAAAGTACGGGATTTCCTTCATATTTTATCCATGTTCGTCCGTTATCTTTGCTGTATGCCAGGCTTTGGCGTTGTCTTGGTCTCTCAGAATCCGGATACGTATCATGGCTCGTATAAACAGCTACTAATCCTGCTTTTCCATTAAAAAAGCCCGTTGTATCCTTCCAATCGACCACAGCACTTCCAGAAAAAATCGTGCCATGCTCATCCGGATGCAACGCAATAGGAAGCTGCTCCCAATGAACCAAATCTTTACTCACTGCATGCCCCCAGTGCATCGGTCCCCAAGTAGTACCAAACGGGTGATGTTGATAGAACAAATGGTATTCTCCCTCAAAGAACACCATTCCATTTGGGTCATTCATCCACTTCTCTTCCGGGGAATAATGATATTGAGGTCGATGTTTTTCTTTATATCGTGTTTTAATCATGCTTTTTCCGCTCCTTTTTTTATTAGGCTCTTTTCTAAAACATTGTTGCTATATACATACTTTTTAGGAAATTTTTCAACAGCCAATCAGTATATTATCATCCCTTAGAAAAGAGCTAATCTTCAAATAGACCAATATACTCAGCGTTATGCGGGGAAAAATCCGGCTTTTGGGATTTTTCCAAAACAACAAACTTTACGAAAACAGCCTTTTATAAATATAAGTAGAAGAAGGCTGTAAAAGGTTACAGCCTCGCTCCTATTTTCAGCACATTACTGATTTCTGTCATAACCTGCTTGCTTAATTTCTAGCCAATCTTGTAAGCCTAGTCGGTCAAGCTCTTTTAAGTAGCTATCCCATTCTTTTTCCACTTTTCCGTTTTGAATCCACTCTGCCCGTTTTCTCATGACGAAAGCGAACAGATCCGTTTCAATTGCCGTTAGACGATCCAGGTCTTCGATTGAGAAGAACACTCTTGGATAAATATTTTCTGCTTGCATATGTGGAACCATAACGTCCTTTAACAAACCTAATCTCCATGCAGCATCATCTGGCTTTGTTGTTACCGTACCGTAGTACTCGTCAAGGATCGCTAACGGTCCGCCGATATTTGTCTTTTGTCTTAACTCAACTGGAGCCGTCCCTTCTAAAGGTAAATGCTTTAGCATATTCGCTGCTTCGTCGTACTCAAAGATGTTTTGTTGCTTGTCGTCTCCGTATGTTCCCCAGTTATTTTGTACAGACTGAACCGGATCATAAAGCTCATCAATCCACTTCGCTGTTAATTCAAGATTTTTATTGGCACTCGTAATCACCATTCTTCCACGGTCAAAGCCCATACCATTTGTTCTTGCCACATTCACTTGTCCATCTGGACCAGCAAGTGGTTTCATCACATCGTATTTATCGTTCATACCTGTGATATTTGCTTTATCCCATGTGAAGTAAAGACCATAGCGATTGTCTTTTCCTTTGGCGATGTACGTATTCCAATCTTGCTCAAACGCTTCAATATCAATTAACCCTTCTGCGTATAATTCATTTAAGAATTTGATTCCTTCCTTATACCCTTCATCGGAAGCAGTGAAGGTCACTTCTCCATCGTTTGTTACAACCGTGTGATCCCAGTTCTCACCAAGGCCGAAAGATCCAAACAAGAAAGCTAAGTCTTCCCCACCTGGCTTATTAATAAATGACATCGGAATTTCATCTGCTTTTCCATTTCCATTCGGGTCCTGTGTTTTAAAAGCAATTAATACTTCTTTTAACTCTTCTGTTGTGGTTGGCATTTCTAGACCTAATTTATTAAGCCATTCAACATTAATCCATGGGAGGTCATCTACAGAGTGAATGCTTTCTTTTCCAGAACCAAGCTCTTCAATCCAAGGAAAAGAATAAATATGACCATCGGGAGCTGTCATCATTGATTTGTACTCAGGTGCAGCCTCAAGTACCTTTTGTAAATTCGGCATATACTTCTCAATTAAGTCTTCAACCGGTACAATGGCACCATCTTTTGCTAGTTTTAAAAGATCATAGTCTCCATATCCTGCGTCAATGATGGCATCTGGTAAATCTCCACTCGCCATCGCAAGATTTCTTTTTTCGACAAACACATCGGACGTGTAGTTTTTCCACTTGATATTCACACCTGTTTCTTCTTCCAGGCGTTGATAAATTAATTTCTCATTCGGATCCTTTGGAGCAAGCGGTGAGCTTTGCGTCATAAAGCTTAGTGTGACCTTTTCTTCAAGTGGGAAGCTTACATCTTCTAAGTTATACTCTTTTGATGCGGTTTCACTGCCTTTATTACTACAACCAGAAGCGAGTAATAAGGTAGCTAAGGTAGCGGCAGCAATCTTTTTTCCTTTTTTCATAAAATTGACCCTCCTAAAAATATTTGTAAGCATTTTCATTATTCTTTATAGTTAGCGGCTCATTATTTTAATGAACCGACCATAACACCTTTTTCAAAGTACTTTTGGAAGAATGGATACATCACGATAAGAGGTAAACTCGAAATGACAATCGATGAGTATTTAATCATTTCTGACAGCTTTTTCAGCTCAGCCATCGCCAACTGATCGCTAATCATTCCAGGATCTGTTGAGTTTTGAATCAGAATCGAACGTAATACAAGCTGCAATGGATGAAGGTTTGGATCATCCAGATAAATCATTGCATCAAAGTACGAATTCCACTGTCCGACGAATGCATACATGGCTAAAACGAAAATAATCGGTTTAGATAGTGGCAATACAATTTTAAAGAAGATAAGTAAATCCGAAGCCCCATCTACCTTTGCTGCTTCATGCAGCTCGTATGGAATAGCCTTGAAATACGTTCTTGCAAGAATGATATTCCACACATTGATGGCACCTGGAAGAATGATCGCCCAAATCGTATTTAACATCCCTAAGTCTTTTACAAGCAGGTAGGTTGGTATCAATCCACCGCTAAAAAACATCGTGATGACAAACATCGTCATAAAGAAGTTTTTTCCGACAAATCCGTTAACGGAAAGTGGATAGGCTGCAAACAGTGACACCACAACGGTAACAACCGCAAAGCCAACCGAATACAGTACCGAATTGATAAAGCCTTTTAGCATGGCATCATTTCCAAGAATAAGCTTATAACCTTTCAAGCTCCAATCCGAGAGATTAAAAGAGATGCCTTTATTTAATAGAACGGTTGGATCCATAAATGAGGCTAATACCACATACACTAAAGGAACCAATACGACTAACACTGCTAGAAAGAGAAAGATATTGTTTAAAGATAATATCATCCGGTCCATCCGCGTATACTTGATATTCATTGGTCTAACTCCTTTCTGATCAATATAGACCTTCTCCCTCGTTCAACTTCTTCACGATATAGTTCACGACGACTAGAAGGATCACGTTAATAACTGAGTTAAATAGCCCAACTGCTGCTGAGTAAGCATAATCACCTGCTTGTAAACCCACTTTGTAAACATAGGTTGGAAGAATTTCAGAAGTTGGTAGGTTCATCGATGTTTGCATCAAATACGCTTTTTCAAATCCAATCGCCATGATTCCCCCTGCACCTAAGATGAACGTCACAGCCATCAATGGTTTTAAGGTTGGCAAGTCGATATGAATCATTCTTTGTATAATATTGGCTCCATCTAGAGTAGCGGCATTATGCAATTCAGGATCCACATTCGCTAGAGCCGCTACATAAATAATGGATGACCAGCCGGCTGCTTGCCAGATTCCAGATAGGATATAGATACTTCTAAAATAATCTGGGTCAGATAAGAACCCAATCGGCTCCCCTGTCAGCATCGTGACCACCTGATTGATAGGACCCGTTGGTGATAAAAAGATAAAAAGCATCCCCACAATAACAACGACAGAGATAAAATTAGGTGCGTACAGGACAAGCTGAACATTTTTTTTAATAGCTGCCCGTCGTACTTGATTCAACATAAGTGCAAGAATGATAGGTATTGGGAACCCAAGGATTAGGCCGTAAAAGCTGAGTTTCAGTGTGCTCATAAAAATCGTTCCGAAGTTTGGTGAGGACAAAAACTTTGTAAAGTTTTCCAAGCCGACCCATTCGCTCCCAAGTATTCCTTTGATCGTACTAAAATCCTTAAAGGCAATAATTGCACCGTACATAGGAATATATTTAAAAACGATAGTGAGAATAATAGCGGGCGCAATTAACAAATAGAGAAAATAGTTTTCTCGGATATAACGTAATTTTTTGCTTAGGTTCGTCACCCTTTTTTCCGCCTGATTCGGGATCGCAGCATCTTTGCCTGCTTCAGCTTTTATTAATTCCTGCATTTTCGTAACCTCCAATCTAGTTTTCTACTAGCTGTCTTTCTTGGTTTAACTATAACAGGAGGAGGAAAGACGATATTTTGAGTTCTTCGGAATTGTATGTTTAAAATTTTCGGCATATGGAATCGTTTTCAAAAGTAAAAATCCCCTAGCCATTTAGCTAGAGGATCCATCCTTTATGGTTTCTGAATTTCCTGTATTCCTGCATTAATCTTGTCGACAGCCTCTTTGGCCGAGGTATGAACATCCTTCCCTCCGATACCGATGTCTTCAAATAAAACTCGAATGGCATTGCTTACGACAGGATAGGCTGGAGTGACTGGACGGTTTTGCGAGTGCCTAAGCGTTTGCTCGATAAAAATATTTAATGGATACTGATTCAGTTCCGGAATATCTTTTACTACGGAGTACCTGGCCGGCAGATCGCTTGTAATCGTGACATATTTCTTCATTCCCTCATATCCAGTTACGTACTTAATAAATTTCCATGCTTCGTTCGGATATTTGGACTGAGACGAGATTCCTAATGCCCACCCTCCATTAGGAGACACCTGATACACTCCCTTCGGTAATGGAGCTACTCCAAAATCCTCCCCAAGAGTAAAATCTGCATTTCTTTCAAAGTCCTTAAGTGTCCACGATCCTAATACGGTCATCGCGAGCTTTCCATTAATAAAGTCATTGGTGCCCATTTCTACTGAAGCAACCCCTTGCTTGTGATAGAAATCCTGGAATAATTGTAGAGCCTCTATTGCCTTCTCTGAATCCAAATATCCACTTGCTGTTGTTGCATCAGGACTCAACACATCGGCTCCAAACTGCCACAAGAAAGGCATTTTAAAGTAGGCAGGTGCTTCTCCTTCTCCAAATCCTTGGCCAGGATCAATGCCCATGATCCCTTTTTCCGGATTAGTTACCTTTTTGGCAATCTCAATCACTTCGTCCCAAGTTAATGGTTCATTTGGATTAGATGATGGGAAAGGAATCCCTGCCTCTTTCAGAACATGCTTATTATAAAAGAGAGCAATGCTCGACTCTGCAATGGGAGCAAGATAGATTTGGTCATTATAACTTAGCCCTCTTAAAGTGGACGTTGGGAAATCCTCAATACTTCCCTCACTCTTCATGTAGCTATCAATGGATAATAGTGATCCTGCATTAGCATAAAGAGCAAGCGTCGGACTATCAATAGCCATTATATCCGGAGGTGTGCCCGTTGCAATTTCTGTCCGAAGTCTCACTTCATAATCGCTGTAAGGAATGGTTTTCATCTGAATTTTGATATTCGGATTTGCCTTTTCAAATGATGAAACTAACTCTTCATAAGCTTTATTTTCAGCATCATTTCCTCTGTTTCTCCAAAACGTAAGCACGGTTTTTTGCACAGCCTCTGGTTGTGTCTCTGCCTCTTCTTTACTATCTGGTTGAAAAAGGAAAAGAACAATGACCAACAGACAAAGAATTATAAAGAAAGATAGAATTAAAGCCACCCGTTTTTCCATCTGTTCATATCCTTCCTAGTTTTTCGTATGACTGACGAAAATCCACAGGTGTTTGCTGAAAATGCTTTTTAAAAACCGTACTAAAGTAACCAGAGTTCGAATAACCAACCAAATTGGCCACATCAATAATCTTAAGCTGCTTGTCCTTCAAGAATTCCTTTGCTTTTTCCATTCTTACATTCAGAAGATAATCGCTGAAGTTTTGTCCCACTTGATGTTTAAAGGTTTCTGACAAATGGGCGCTATTAATATGAAACATTTCTGATAGAAAGGTAAGAGAGATTTCATTGGCATAATGCTGATCCAAGTACTGACGGACACTCTCAATAATCAATTTCCCATTAGAAAATCGAGCCGTTCTTACTTTTTCAATAATCAGTTGGCCTAACTCTGTCAGCTGGTCAATCACTTTAGAGAAGGAATTCAATTCCCAAATACATTGCTGGCAACTCCACATCATGTTCTGAACGTCCCTTGTTTCCATATCATATTTACGAGCAGCTGATCCTAATAAAAATAGTACCCGGTTGGCGAGGAAGGAAAAAGCCATAATCGACTGAGCTTCGTTTCTTCCTAAAAGAGTCTCTACATTTTCCTTAAACAATCCGACATTGGCCGTTTCGACCGCATTGATCAATTTCCTTTCCATATCTGTTGAAAATTCAAAATCGTCTTCTTGCAAATGGGACGCATCACAAATTTGAGAATGAGAACCTAATTGGCTCTTGCTCCAAGCTAATAAACTAGAAATATAGCCATTTTTCAGGTTAGCTACGCCCCCTACCACACTGCCCAAGCCAATCACTGTCTCTAAATGAAGGAGATTTTGTACATTCTTCTGAATATCTTTGACCAGATTAGCTAACGGATCATGTTCTTTGTCTACCACCTGTATAAAATGAATCATATTCGCATAACTAGGATCATAAAACGTATACAATCCCTTTTCACCATGAGCGAATTCTTTACACATCATTTGAAACGGGAGCCATAATTCTTTTAAACGATGCGCTTGCTCGTTTTTATCCCTGATTTCGACTGTTATAAAACGAAACTCTCTGCTTTCACTTGCCATGTCTTCCAAATGGAGTTGTCGAAGTCTTTCTTTTACCATAGATGACTCCGTCCACTCTTCCTTTACTAAATAAAGCAAATATTGTTCTTGTACTTCTTGGAGGCGGGTCATGGCGAGGTGTCTCAATTGGGCTGCTTCCGCCTGCTTTTTCTTCTCTTCTTCCGTTTCTTTACGAATTTTCCGTAATGTTTCTTCTAGTTCATCTGGAGCAACAGGTTTTAATAAATAATCTTTTACTCCCTTCTGCATGGAACCTCTGACATATTCAAAATCAGAGTAGCCAGACAGTACGATCACTTTCACCTGTGGAAATTCTTCAAAGCAGCGTTGAGCAAATTCAAGACCATCCATAATAGGCATTCTCATATCAGTGATGACAAGGTCTGTCTTCATCGTTCGTAACCATTCTAATGCTTCTTTTCCATTAGATGCCTCTCCAATGATTTCAAAGCCTTCTTCTTCCCAATCAATCTTCATCCGAAGCCCCATACGCACTTGCTTTTCGTCATCCGTGATGAGTACCTTCAACATCTCGGGTCACCTCCACTATACTTAATACACAGCTGGATTTTTGTCCCTTCCCCTTTGGTAGAATCAATATGGTAAGAAAAGTCCTCCCCGTAATAAAGCTTTAAACGCCCGAGTACATTTCTAAGACCAATGCTTGTTCCTTTACTTTGTAGGACATCTGTTGATTCCAGTGCACCTTCCTGATGAAGTAGATCGACTAACATTTCATCCGTCATCCCCACACCTTTATCTTCAACCATTAATAATAATTGGTCATCAAGCATTTTTGTTTGAATGAAGATATCCGCATAACTTTTCTCACTAAAGCTATATTTCACGGCATTTTCTACTAGTGGTTGGAGAATAAATTTAATGATTGGTAGGTGCTTGGCAAGGCTATCTTCTTCAATCGTAATTGAAATGGTGTCCATATATCTCATCTTTAATATATTGGTATAACTGCGAATATAGCTCATTTCTTCCCCTAAAGTGACCACATCATTTTGAGTGTTCAAAGAGTACCTCATCATTCGTCCTAAATAAACGCTAACATTCATCACTTCTCTATTTTTCCCTTGAGCTGCCAAGCCACCAATAATTTCAAGTGTATTATTCATAAAATGAGGATTAATCTGTAGCAACAAGGCTTTGTATTCTGCATCCTTCCTCCGAATATTTGCCTCATATTCGGTCTCAATTCTAGTTTTTAGTTGATCGACTGTATGTCCGAATACATTTACTAGATAACCAACTTCATTATTTTGAGATTTAATCGTTGGCATAAACCGCTTAGCACCGGCAAAATCTCCTCTTTCGATAAAACCCATTGCTTTTGCCAACTTTCCTAATGGACTGACAATATTGGAGGAAAGCATGTACGAGGCCAATATAGTAAGTAAGAATACGACTCCAGAGATCGTAAGCATGCGATGGCGCAAATCATTTGCCTTTGAAAATAAGTCCGACTCCGTTACTTCGCTAAGTAAAATCCAACCACCAACAGATAATTTCTGATAAAACACGAAGTACGTTTCATTGTTCTCCTTTACTTCTATCAATCCATTATTCTCTTTACTTTTATTGATTTTTGATAGGCTAGTCGAAAGTACCTGTTTCGGTGTAGAAATCTCCCCTGTTAAAACATTCTCACCTCGTTTGTTTAACAAATAGGCATGTCCCTTTTGTCCGATCTTATTTTTATTTAAAGCCGTCTCAAGCAAGTCAGTTGGAAAATTCACCTTTATGATGCCATAGGACGCGAGCGTATTCATATCTATCAATGGAGATATATAACTATTAATATTCCCTGGAGTAGGTTGATAGGGATCTATATGGGACGCGACAAATGAGTTTCCACCCCTTATATACTCCTTATACCAATTTTCTTGCTTTAAAAGGGGGTTGTTTCCCCATGCACCAGTGCCATCATTGAGCATGACCCCGATGGACATTCCATTTGAGTTATTAACCGTCATTGAAGCAAGAAGACTCTTCATTTGATTCCTAATTAATAATCTTTGATTTTTTGTCACATCCGATGATACTTTATCTGTCTTCATCCACTGCAATGTCGTTGGATTAACGAGTATTTGTTTTCCTAAATCCTCCGCCTGAGTGGTAATCGATTGGATATACAACGAATATTGATCCATCATCTCCACAGTTAAATCCTGGGTCTGTTCTTCAATCACAGAAGAAAACCAACTTGGAACTAAGAAGGAGAAGACGACAAATGGAATGGTCAACAAACAGGTAAAAACCAAAAATAATCGATTACGTAATGAAAAAAACATTTCCCACCTCCTCATGCAAGAAAACCCTTTCAGAAACTTCTTATACCCAATTTAGCATATCGTCGTATTTTGGAACATAGAAACAGAAAATATAAAAACCTAATTTATATAAAATTATTACCGTCATGCATCCAATGAGGTTTTCTTGGATTTTTGAGTTAAATAGGATGTCTTGTCCTTAATCGAGTAACCAATAAGCGGAGGTTTTCCGGCTAGATGCAGAACGGAGCTCGTTTAGTGGTAAAATAAGGGGAGATTTTCCGCTTATGCAAAGAAAATCTCCCCTTTTTTACGTTTTTTGAGTCAATAGGCGGAATTCCTCCGTCTATTTATGCCATTTTTAGTCGTATTTGCTAATTAAGCGGAATTTTTTCGTCTATTTAACCGCTCGGTTGCGTAACCTGATTCCCCAACAGATAAGATCGAACCCTTGTCATCTTAGATGCGGGAATCTTATATTAATGATGGTGCTCATGGCCTTCCTCTTTTTCTGGAAGATCTTTTTGTAAGAATTCTAACTCACTCTTAGAAAGTTCGCCAACAACCACTTGAACCTGTGGCATGATGATTGCCTCACCCTTACTTGCATGAATTTTTATATAATAAAGCCCGTCACTCTCAAATGTTTTGTTTATTCCATATATTCCCTCTTCTAGTTTACCCGGTTGTTCAACCGTAGCATGGATGGTGTCATCGTGTTTCCACATTTCAAATTCCACAGAATCTACCTCTTCTATTTTTTTCCCATCTTGAGTAAGAATGACCTTGATTGGCACTTGCTCCCCACTTGTTATCGTTTCAGGTAGAATAACTTCTGCGTAAAGGGGTTGTTCTTGCAAGTATAATTCAGCCGCCTCCTCTTTAAGAGAACATCCTCCAAGGAACAAACCGATGATTACAATCAATAACACTTTTTTCATAGCTATATCTCCCTTGTTACACATGTAAAAACCTCTTCAAAAATGGGATTCTTTTAATCAATAGCACATCCATCAGAAAAATGACGATGAGGGACAATCCAACCAAAGGAAACAGAATACCCAAACCTATTAAAACAACTAAAAATAACTTCATATTTTTGATGCTAGTCGATTTTGGTGCGCCCATACTTTTTTTCGGCTTCCGCTTCAACCATAAATAAAATCCACTAACGGCAACAAGGATAATTCCTAAGCAAATAAGAAGACTTGCCAACTGATTGATTAACCCAAATTGGGTTCCTTTATGCAAGGTAATCCCTAGTGCAACAACTTGTCCAATTAAACCATAATGATCAAATCGATAGTCTGTTAAGACAGCACCCGTATATTGATCAATATGCATCGTGATCTCGTCTTCAGCTCTTGGCGGAAAAGCGGATAAAGTGTACACTCCCGTTGGTTCTTTTGGAAGAAAGACCGTATAACTAGGGTGTACCCCTTCACGGTTTGCAATCTGAACCACTTCATCGATCGATACGGGGATGAAACCTTGTACTTCTGAAACCGGTACATCTAATGTTTCAGCTGCCCAAGGAACCTCCGCAATATCTTTCGTAACGGTTGAAACAGGTGCATTTCCTACCCAAACGGAAGGTGGATATCCTGCCCCAGAGTTGGTAGCAATCGTTTGAAACTGAGTTCCCCAAAAACCGGACCAAGGGAGCCCCGTCATAACCAGAAATAGCATCCCTGCGGTTATCCAAAAAGCAGGAACAACATGTAGGTCTCTAGCTAAAGTACTTCTTCCTTTATTCCATCTCATATAAAGGACACCTGACATATTCATCTTCTTCCTAGGAAGCCATAAATAAAGGCCTGTAACCATCAATACGATGGTCCAGCATGCAGCTAATTCTACTATTCTATCTCCAATGGTTCCCATCATTAATTCGCCGTGAAATTCCTCTATTTTATCCATGATGCGATCCTCACTATTTAATTCACCTATGGATTTTCCCGTATACGGATCAACAAAGACGGTTAATGATTGATCATTTACTGTGAGACCTACCTCGCTCGAACGTGTAGCATTTTCTCCCGGCCGATATTTAGATATCACTGCATCAGGATATAGCCTCTTTACTTCTTCTATTTGTTGCGATGCCGGAATTTTTTCACCCTGTTGCGTAACCTCGAATAAATCTTGATATATCACCTGTTCGATCTGTGGCTTAAATAAATAGATAGAACCCGTAACGGCAAGGATGATTAAAAAAGGCGCAACAATAATTCCAGCATAAAAATGCCATCTCCACACAGCTCTATATAGAGATGATTTTTGTTGTGCATCTGATTTAGTTGTAGTGTTGATAACCGTTTCCACTTATAGATCTCCTTTTTGAACAATGTCATATTTAATACCGTGACTAAGTTTACCGTTCAATTGTGATATAAGTATGAAATTTATAAAAAAAAAGAGATAGAATCTACACAGATCCCATCCCTTCTACTTCTATAATAGACCCACCATTTTAAGTCCGTGGAGGATACCATCTTCTTCAACTGACTTGGTAACGAACCTAGCCACTTCTTTTACTTGTTCCTCTCCATTCCCCATAGCTACGCTGTTTTTCACTGTGGAGAGCATTTCCAAATCATTAAGTCCATCACCAAAAGCATATTGGCTTTCAGCTGGAAATCCGAGCGCATCTACGATTTTTTGGATCCCCCTTGCTTTTGATCCACCCTTTGGCACGATATCTAAGGAAACAGGATGCCACCGGACAAAATCAAACGCATCATATTGCTCTGCGTATTGCTTTTCCTCCCCATCGGTACAGAAAAGTAGGGTTTGATACAAGTCACGACCTTTGTAATAGTGAGGATCATGCGTAGGGAAACGGTCGATTTTTAACGTATCGATGCTCTGTTTAATATAGTCATGCTCTGGTACATTGGCTCTCATATCTTCATGGTCCATAAACACAACGGGATGATCATTCACAAGAGCAGCAGCGGTTAATTTTTCAAGTGACTCAATATGTAAAGGATTCGTATGTAAGACGTTTCCATTTAATACAACATACTGACCGTTATAGCTTACGTATGTATGGATATCCAACTCTTGTCTCAAATCTTCAAACATAAAAGGAGCTCTTCCTGTAGCAATCGCTACCTCATGACCCAGCTCTTTTAATGTGAAAATCGCTTCTTTTGTTGAGGAAGGTAACTCTTTGTTATGGGTAAGTAAGGTTCCGTCGATATCAAAAAAAATCACACTTCTGTTCTTCATATTTGTTCCAACTTTCTATAAATAATGTGTTGTAATTCATATTACCAGTAGTGATTAACACAGGGAATCATAACATTCATGAAAGCGTTGTATCAAAATTAATGTAAGGAAACCTCACGTTTTTATACTCTTCTTTCAAAATATGCGCGAAAATATATAGGTACAAGGGCTATTGTTATAGAAGGGATTAAAAAACATGGTTACTTACAATCATTTTATATTATTAATTAGCTTTTTCGTAATTTTGCCCATTATCGGTGCTGTTGCCCTCCTGTTTATTTATTTATTCGAGGAACGGATTGATGCACTCGAACATGCAAATAAAGAAATTAAGCTTGAAAGTGAGCTTCGCCTCGCCCTTTATAATCAGCTCAACCAACAAATTCAGCCACATTTCTTTTTTAATACGTTAAACGTCATCTTAAGTTTGGCGCGATTAAAAAGGACGGAAGAATTAGTAAGAGCAATTGAAGTTTTTTCCCTTTACCTAAAATCTAAATATCAAAACAATGAGTCAATGATTACCATTCAAAAAGAATGGCAGTACACAATGTACTTTATT
The DNA here is from genome assembly GCF_050586445.1 of Bacillus coreaensis. Taxonomy (NCBI): domain Bacteria; kingdom Bacillati; phylum Bacillota; class Bacilli; order Caryophanales; family Bacillaceae; genus Bacillus; species Bacillus coreaensis. Next base: position 28,087 of record NZ_JBOCCY010000023.1, on the reverse strand, counting down.
GAAATTCAAAAGTTGAGATTCCGTGATCGGTTGATACTTAAAACAGAGATTGATCATGAGCTATCGCATTATTATATCCCGCCTTTTGTTTTACAAACACTTGTTGAAAATGCTTTTAAGCATGGACTTGAAAAACAAATGGGAGATGCTTCATTACAAATTACTCTTAACCGAGAGAAGGACCAAATTGTATTGAAAGTGATGGATAATGGCTCAATTGAAGAACGAATTGAGGAACCTGAGGCGGACAATGGACATGGACTTGAAAATACAAGACAACGCATGAAATTTTTCTTTGGAAATGAAACCAAATTAACGATTTCATCTGAAATCGGCAACTTAACAGAAGTGAAAATCGTTTGGCCCATTAAGACAAAGGAAGATTTGGAGGGGTTACTTGCATGAATATTTTATTAGTTGATGATGAACCTTTAATGCTTGAACAGCTTGAGATGATGCTTTTAAGCAAATTTCCTAACTGGAGGATTAACAAAGCAAACGATATGATTCAAGCTTTAACAGTCAGTAAAGAAGAAAAAATACATTTAGCCTTTTTAGATATAAAACTGCCTGGAAAAACAGGACTTGAGCTAGGGGAGGAACTAAAAAAAAATAATGAAAAGATAGACATTGTGATTGTTACAGCTTTTCAATCCTTTGGCTATGCGAAACAGTCTCTTCGCCTTGGTGCGATCGATTATTTAACAAAACCAATTATAGAAAGCGAACTTAGCAATATTCTAGGCAAATATAATTTAGTTTCTGACTATTCCCCACTCATTCATGACGTTCTGCTGTTCATTCATGATCAATTCTCAAGTCGAATCACCTTAACTTCAGTTGCGGAACATGTTCACTGTAATCCAACCTATATTAGCAGGAGGTTTCACGAAGAAGTTGGGGTAAATTTTAATGAATATTTAACCAATTACCGAATTGAGATGTCTAAAGATTATCTTGTTTCCAATCTAAAGTTACCTATATCCCAAATCGCTGAAAAAGTAGGCTTTTCCAGCCAGCATTATTTTAGTACCATGTTCAGAAAAGTAGTAAAAATCACGCCTAAAGAATATCGTGAGCAGGAAATAGCAAGTTGATGCGATTAAAAATTAAAAGAAAAAGCCAGGTTGGCATAGGGTTAGGTATTGTCGTGCTTATTACAAGACTGATAGCTGCCCCAACAATCGTCGCAAGTCCAGAAGCCATGCTATCTTACGGTTTGATCACTGGATTGATCTTTTCAATCACACTTTTTTTGGGGATCTTCCTATTTGGCTATATGGGGAAAAAAATTCGAAATCAGTCTGCAGGCTGCCATACGATTGCCGATTTCTTACAGCAAAATCTTCAAACATTTGACTATACAGTTTTCATTTCCCTGATCTTGCTGTTATCGGTTCAAGGGATCCAGCTGCAAGTGATCGTTATTAAAAGCTTACTTCCTTTCACTATAGATCACTCTTTTCAGGTCTTGTTTATTGTGAGTTACTTTCTATTCATTTTTTTTGTAACTGCTCGTGGGGGCTCGGCAGTCAACCGATTGGCGCAATGGCAAATTTCTTTCTTTTTTGCGGTTGCAATCTTAGTTCCAGTTTATCTATTAATTCAACAAGGAATTCAGCCAGTGTACAAGGGGATTCTTTTGTATCATCCTTATCTCCTTGTGATGATTCGAGATGGATCCTTTTTCTTTATTGCAATCGCAATTCTCATAGGATGCGGCTATATTTTCTTAAATCCCGCATTATGGCAAAGACTATATCAATTCAAGGTAGTCAAAGTGAGGCGGACATTTTTATTAACATCATTTCTATGGTGCGTGATACCAATCTCAATCGTATGTATTTTTTTCTTGATGATCCATCAGGGAAGCTTTAATTCATACTCTGATATCCCTTTAATGACCATTCAATCAGCTACACCTGTTTTACTATTTTTATTGTTCTTAGGGATCGGCTCCTCCTTATCAGCAGCACTAAGCTCAGAGCTTCAAGCAGTATTAACTCTCGTTAAAAAAAATATCTTCGAGGAATATCAATTACCGAAAAGAAAACAATTTCACTTTGGATTGATTGTGGGAGGATCGCTTATTTTCATTACAATTCTTTTGAATTTTTTCTATCAGCCCACCTTTCTTGAACTCTATTACCTAGGTGGAGTGATTCAAGTATCCCTTCTTCCGCAAATATTCATGCTGATATTTCAACATGACCGACCTGCATTATTCATAGCTGTATGTCCGCTTTTAGGGATTGTATTCGGCTATATGATTTACTCAATCACTCAGCCTCTAGCGGGAATCGCTGCGGCATTTATTATTTCATCTGTACTAACATTAGGCTTTATGCTTTTCAAAAAAATAAAGACAAATCCTAATCGTGAGTTCAACATGAATTAACTAGACTTCCATGTAAAACCCTGTCTGAAATGTTCAGACAGGGTTTTACAATGATAGTTACACCAAAATTGAGGACTCAATTGAACTCTTTTGACAGTCTATCATCTTGCCGCGATGCACTGTAAAGGCTACAGGGCATCTTCTCGCTATTAATTCCGCTGAACAAGACGCGTCCACAAGTACCATATTGGCATCATCGCCTGACTTTGGCCACATTTGTTCTCCCTTTTCATTTAATGGAATCAAACCTTGTGTAATGTATGCTAAAGTTTCAGCTAGTGAGCGCTCGTCACTCCAGCGATAATATTCCGCGAGCCTACTCACCCGTTCAAGAATATCGGCATTGCCAAAAGATCCCCATGAATCAAACATACTGTCGCATCCAAGTGCCACACCGACGCCTTTTCTCTTTAAAAGAGGGAATGGGAGCATTCTTTGCATCGCCGCTGTTGATTTCATACTTACCCCTAGTTCAACAAATCGGTCAGCCATCTCCGCCGCTTCACTTTCAGGTATTCCAACAAGTGCAAACCCATGACTGATAGCAACGCAATTTTTCCAGCCAGCCTCTTCGATCAAATTGCATAACTTCTTCATTGTATATATACCAAGATAATCTAAATCATGAAGATGAAGATCGATATCCGCACCTGCTTCAACCGCAATGTCCACCATGGTTTCTAACGAGCGCTCGACATAGCCATCCACACCTCCAGGATCTACGCCTCCTACATGTGTTGCTCCTTCCTTCATTGCTTGTCTCATCATGCTCGCAACATTCGTTCTTAGCAAACCGTGCTGCGGAAACGCTACAATTTCATACGTAAGCTGGTCACTATACTCTTCTAATGCTTCCCGTACACTCTCCAAATGTTTCAGACCGACATATGGATCTATGTTAACATGCGTGCGTATATGCGTAGAACCAGCCTTGGTAATTCTATCAATTAACAGCTTCGCCTTTGATTTTACCATTGGAAGCTGTAACGGTAAGATCTTCGCTTCATCATCTAACCTCTCAATTAAATTTTTCGTCGGATTGATCGCCTTCCAAGGACCGCCAATATAGGATTTATCTAAATGAAAATGGCTTTCGGCAAATGGTGGAAGTGCCAACCGCTTGTTCGCATCTACTTTCGGCAAATCATCTGTGATAGGTTCATTCTCTGACAAGATTTTCGTGATTTTACCATCCTTGATCAACAGATGGTGTAGGTCCGTTTTCGTAGCAACAATTCGCTCCCCTTCATAGATATATCCTGTTTCAAGAATTACATTTATTAGCCAATACGTTTGTTTGTTCATTAAGATCCTCCTCTCCCTTAATTATTGAATGACTATTTCTTTATCACAAGCAACCACTTCGCCGTTAAATATAACTGTTGAGCACTTGGCCATGCGGGCTACCGCTTCAGCTGAACACAATGCCTGTACTATTACAGCGTCTGCCTTGTCACCTACTTGTGGCCAGAGCCTTTCTCCACGTTCACTCAATGGAATAATTCCGTCTGTTATATAGCCCAATGCTTGCGCAATGGAACGTTCATCGACTAATTTAAAGCGCTCACAAGCTTTACGCACCAATGAAAGTGCTTCCCCGGTTCCAAATGGAGACCAGTGATCGGAAAGATTATCGGTACCTAACTCTACTTTTACCCCTCTGTCCTGCAAAAGGGGAATTGGGATGGTTGCCTGCATTGGGACAGATGAAGTAATATCAATGCCTAATGAATAAAGTAAGTCCGCTATTTCCATCGCTTCCGACTCACAAACCTGACCGAGACAATAAGCATGACTTATCGTTACCCTATTTTCAAAGCCAGCTTCTTCTACTAACTTTGCCAAATGCTTGATCGTAAAAATCCCTAGTGATCCTAGTTCATGCAGATGGAGGTCAATCCTTGCATCATTTTCTACGGCAATGTTCATTGTCGTATACAAAGATTTCTCAATATCCTCATCAAAGGTTCCTGGGTCTACTCCACCAACGATTGTTGCCCCTTGCCTCATTGCTTGACGCATAAGCGCTTCACAATTACTCCTTAGTAGTCCATGCTGCGGAAATGCTACAATTTCAGCAGCCAATTTGCCGTTAAACTTTTCCACTGCAGCCCGCGTTATAGCCAAATTCTCCAATTGAATAACTTGGTCGATATTACAATGCGTTCTAACTCTAGTTGAACCATTTTCTAAAAAGTGTTGGAGCATGTTTTCTGCACGCTCTTGTGCGGTGGGAAGTAGCTGCGATAAAAGCCGTTTTTCTTCATCTATCCTAGCAAAGCGATCCCTCACCGGCAGTACCGCTTTCCACGGTCCACTAAAATATGTTTTATCAATATGAACATGCATTTGCCCAAAGGATGGCAGCATTAATTGCCCTTTCGCGTCCATTTGACCCTTGATTTCATGATCCGCTGGAATAATTTCTTTATAAACTCCATCTTGTATGTTGACATGAAAACACTCTGTTTTTGTCGACGAAATTCTACCATCTTCCTTTATATAGCCCGTCTCTAGACGAACATTTTTTATCCAATATGACATTTCCAACTCCACCCTCTACCTATGATAATCATGAAAACCTATTGAAACTCTCAATAGGTTTTCATGATTAATGGCTCTTTTCTTAAACTTTGTTTCTTTTTGGAATCTTTACGAAAACAGCCTTATTAATTCATTATCGAATCGTTACATCCATTAATTTTAAATAACCGGATGGGGTCATGACTACTCCACCAACATCTTTACTTGTTGCTGCCAGGTTTTCAATATTTCGGATTGGAACATATAAGGCGTCTTCTAGTTCAATCGTTTGAAGCTGATGATACACTTCTTTACGCTCAGTAGGATCCATTACAGCACGCCCTTTTTCGATTAGAGCGTCAACCTCCGGATTATTAAAGTAAAAGTAGTTGCCAGTCGGTCCAATGGAGCTGCTGTGAAAAAGGTTGAATTGATTATAATCGCCATCTCCAGTTGCATTTCTCCATGAACCGATGAACATTTCAATTTGACCATTTGCGGCAGCTTCGTAATAGGATGCTGCTTCCATTAAATTAATCTTTACATCAATTCCTATACCTTTTAGCTGGGATTGTAAAACTTCGGCTAAATTTTGTCGTTCTCTTGTTTCTGTTGTTGTTATAGTAATCTCCAAACCATCTTCATACCCTGCTTCCTTCATAAGCCTTTTTGCTTCTTCTAGATCATATTCATAGCTTGGCAGATCATTCGAAAATCCAAAAACCTTTTTTCCTAAGGTAGATGTTGCCAAAGTTCCTACCCCACTGTAAACCCCGTCAATTAATGAGCTGCGCTCGATGGCATGACTGATCGCTTGTCTTACACGCACATCGTCTAGCGGCTTAGCCGATGTATTAAATCCAACCCACTCTGTTCCTAATGCCTCACTTGTATAAAGATTCATGGTTGACGACTCCTTGATTCGTTCCATGTCTGCAGATGGAATCGGTTCAGCGACTTGTGCTTCGCCTGTTTCTAGCATCGCTAGACGCGTTGAGTCCTCAGGAACAATTTTCCAAACAATTTTATCTGTCTTGCCAGGATCTCCCCAGTAATCAGGATTCTTTTCAAATACAATCTCATCTCCCGGAGTCCAGCTGACAAACTTATATGGACCTGTCCCAACTGGCTGCTGTCCTAAGTCTTTTCCTAACTCATCAATTGCCTTTGGACTTTGGATTGCACCTTCATGGCTAGCTAAATTTGATAACAGTGGTGCAAACTGTTCTTTTAAATGAAAGCGTACAGTAAATTCATCGACCACTTCCACTTCTTTTACTGAGCTGAACATAATAGCTCTTGGAGAAGCGACCTCTGGGTCTTGAGAACGGTCAATAGTCTTTTTTACAGCCTCGGCATTAAACGGCGTTCCATCATGAAAAGTAACATCATCTCTTAAATAGAATTCCCATGTAATATCGTCGATTTGTTTCCAGCTCTCTGCAAGCATTGGTTCAATTTCCATGTCCTCATTATGCTGAACGAGGTTTTCATACACGTGATGGTGAACAATACTTACTGTTGAAATGGAAGAAGTAAATTGCGGATCAAGACTTTCCGCATCCGTTTGCCTTGCAACCACTAGAGTTCCTCCAGGATTACCTTCTGTGTTTGCATCTGCTGGTTTAGCTTCTTCTCCTCCATTACATGCTACTAAAACCATCATCATCATCATCATGCAAAAAATTAATCCTTTTTTCATCTTTGCTTCCCCCTCTTATTTTGTGGTCCTGCCTTGCTTAATTTCATTATAAAACTATTAAAAAAAGAATTTTTAAAATATTTTTACTATTGTTTTTAAAATTTTTACGATAAACCCGTATAATATTTACTTACTTTGCAATTTTTATTAGTTTTTTTTAAAGGACTTCTAATTTAATAAAGGGGGGTATTTAATTATGAAACACGAAATTGTTGAGATTCCGTCAGTAGTGGTGAACAAAAAAAAGACGAAGAAAGGCACGAGGGTAAAATCATTCCTTTATAATTTCCGCAAAAATCAGATGGCCGTTGTAGGAGTTGGAATTGTCTTTACTTTCATTCTCATTGCCCTGTTTGCCGAGGTGCTTACACCTTATGATCCTTACGAACTAGATTTAAAAAAAAACCTACAATCTCCTTCTTTTGACCATTGGCTAGGTACGGATGATAAAGGCCGTGATGTACTCAGCAGACTCATTACTGGAACAAGGATTACCCTTATGGTTGGTTTTGCTTCACTTGTTTTTGGTGCATCTATCGGAACAGCCCTTGGATTGATTGCAGGATATGTAGGTCGGTGGGTTGACACATTGATTATGAGATTAACCGATATCCTTCTGGCCTTTCCAGGGATTCTCCTTGCTCTTGCAGTTGTCAGCGCGCTTGGACCTAGTCTTATTAATGTAACAATTGCTGTTGGGATCTTCCAAATTCCCGTGTTCATCTCAATTGTACGAGGTAGTGTCTTATCGGTTAAAAATTCAGAGTACATTGAAGCAATTAAAACGGCGGGGGCTGGACATTTACGAATTATTTTCAAACATATTTTCCCAAATATTCTTTCTCCTATCATTGTTCAAACCACTCTAAATCTAGCAAGTGTTATTCTTTCAACTGCAGGTTTGTCCTTCCTCGGACTGGGTGCTCAACCACCTTCTCCAGAGTGGGGTGCGATGTTAAGCAATGCACGTGCTTACTTTTTCACTGCACCCTATTTGTTTATCTTTCCAGGACTTGCTGTTTCTTTACTTGTCCTCGGCTTTAATTTATTTGGTGATGGACTACGTGATGCCCTTGATCCTCGATTGAAAAGTAGTTGAAAGGTATGGCATTTCAAGAAGTTAAAAATAAGGAGGAAACTTTATGCTTACCTATATTGCTAGACGTATCGTTCAGACAATCCCGATTATTCTCGGAGTCATTTTTATCATTTTTTTCATCATGCATCTGGTTCCAGGTGATCCTGCCACAATGATGGCAGGGGAAAGTGCTTCTCCTGAAGTGGTTGAACGAGTTCGAGAAGACCTAGGTTTAAACGACCCATTCCTTGTTCAGTATTTCCGTTATGTTAGCAATGTGGTGCACGGAGATTTAGGTGAGTCCTATCGTTCAAACCGGTCTGTTACCGAAGAAATCATGGCTCGGCTGCCGACCACGATTGTATTATCCTTAGCTGCAACCTTTGTCACCATTGTATTAGGGATGATTGCAGGTATCATTTCTGCAACGAAACAGAATTCTTGGTCTGATCGGATATTAATGGTGGTTTCTCTGCTTGGGGTTTCTTTTCCAAGTTTTTGGATGGGCATGGTGTTCGTTTATGTTTTCTCTGTAAAACTAGGGATCTTCCCAACTTCTGGATGGGGATCGATCAGTCAAATGGTGCTCCCTTCTATCGCCCTTGGTTTAATGGGTGCAGCTATAGTAGCGAGAATGACGCGCTCCAGTATGCTTGATGTCATTCGGCAAGACTACATCCGCACTGCGAAAGCAAAAGGGCTAAAAAAGGTGATTGTCGTATACAAGCATGCACTTAAAAATGCGCTTATTCCGATTATAACTGTAACAGGACTTCAGTTTGGATCATTGCTAAGTGGTGCTGTCATTATTGAGTCAGTCTTTGCGATTAATGGACTAGGACGTATGGTTGTCGATGCGATTAAAATGCGCGATATTCCCGTCGTCCAAGGAGGTGTCCTTGTTGCTTCCCTTCTTTTTGTGTTCGTTAACTTAGTTGTTGATATTTTATATAGGAAGTTTAATAAGCGGATAGATGCTGTGTAAGGATTTGCATAAAAAAAGGAGTGGTGAACAAATGGATAATGAAAAAATACTTGAAATTCAAAATCTAAAAACCTTCTTTAGGACGGAACGAGGCATTAGTAAATCAGTTGACGGTGTTACCTTTACCGTTCACAAAGGAGAGACAGTCGGTTTAGTTGGTGAATCTGGAAGCGGAAAAAGCGTGACCTCTATGTCTGTTATGCGTCTTTTAGATGATACTCCAGGAATGATGATGGAAGGAGAAATTTGGTTTAAGGGCAAAGATTTAACCAAGCTAAGCGAACAAGAAATGGAACAGATAAGGGGAAATTATATTTCTATGATTTTTCAGGAACCTATGACTTCCTTAAATCCTGTCTATTCCATTGGTGAACAAATTGCTGAGGTTTTCCGCACACATCATAGGATAGGTAGGAAAGAGTCCTGGGAGAAGGCAGTTGAAATGCTAAAAATGGTCGGAATCCCATCTCCAGAAAAACGGGCGAAACAAGAACCTCACGAATTAAGCGGTGGGATGCGCCAACGGGTGATGATCGCAATGTCCCTTGCTTGTCAGCCAGAATTACTAATTGCTGATGAGCCCACAACGGCTCTCGATGTAACCATTCAAGCGCAAATTCTCGATTTAATAAAAAAACTACAAACAGAGATGGAGATGAGCATGCTTTTAATCACCCATGACATCGGTGTCATTGCTAATACATGTGACCGAGTGGCAGTCATGTACGCTGGGAAAATTGTTGAAACCCTTGAGGTGGACGATCTTTTTGAAAATGCTAAGCATCCCTATACTATAGGCCTACTAAAATCAATTCCTCATTTAGAACTGGAGACTGAGGTACTTGAAACGATTGAAGGGAATATCCCCAGTCCATATGATATGCCAGATGGCTGTGCATTTGCTCTTAGATGTAATCATGCTTCAGACATTTGTTATCAAAAAGCACCCAATTTCAAGCATTTTTCGGATGGCCATTCTGTTCGCTGTTGGATGTTTGAGGAGAACTGGACCGACACAGGGTCCATAATAAAGGAGGGCGTGTAAGTTGGAAACATTACTGAATGTAGAAAATTTAAAGCAATACTACCCAATTAAAGGAGGAGTGATGGGCAGAACGGTAAACTATGTAAAGGCGGTTGACGATATTAGCTTCTCCATCATGGAAGGGGAAACGCTAAGCATTGTCGGAGAATCTGGATGTGGCAAATCAACAATTGGGCGCTCGATCCTCCGCTTAGTCGAAGCAAAGAGCGGTAAGATTGAATTTTTAGGAAAGGATCTCTTGAAGATAAACTCTGCGGAATTGCGGAAGATGCGGAAAAATCTCCAGATAATATTCCAGGATCCATTCGCTTCGTTAAATCCTCGACAAAAGATTGGCAAGATCTTAGAGGAAGTTATGATTATTCAAGGAATTAAGGATACAAAGGAAAGAGTCATCAAGCTCCTTGAAAGTGTCGGTCTCAACGAACAAGCAAAGGATCGCTATCCTCATGAATTTAGCGGTGGACAAAGACAGCGCATTGGGATTGCCCGTGCACTAGCGGTTCAACCTCGTTTAATTATTTGCGATGAAGCAGTTTCTGCCCTGGATGTTTCGGTTCAAGCTCAAGTATTAAATCTATTAAAATCTCTTCAAAAAAAGCATAAGCTTACGTATCTATTCATCTCACATGACCTCGGTGTGGTAAAGCACATCTCGGATCGTGTAATGGTCATGTATTTAGGAAAAATCGTTGAAATTGGTGATAAAGAATCTATTTTTAAAAATCCAAAGCACCCATACACGAAAGCCCTTCTATCTGCTGTCCCTTCTCTCTCTTCAAAAAACATGACAGAGAGAGTTGTCCTAGAAGGAGACCTCCCTTCACCCATTGACCCGCCAGACGGATGTCGTTTTCATACGCGCTGCCCTTTTGCAACAGAAAAATGCCAGAGTACAGAACCCGAACTTAAACAAACAACCACATCCCATCAGGTTGCTTGTCACCTTGTATAAAAGGAGAATGATTTTATATGAAAACTAAGGTGAAATCTCATTATGTAATTGGATATGATGGCAAGAAACATCAATTACTTGAAAATGCAGAAGTTGTGTTTGAAAAAGATACGATTCTTTATGTAGGTCCTTTCTATAATGAAGAGGTTGACCAAACTTTAGATATGGGAGAAGCCATTGTGTGTCCTGGATTTATTGACTTGAATGCACTAGGAGATATTGATCATGATTCCATACACCTCGAGCAACGAAAGGACCGGGCTGCAAACATGCTTTGGTCAAAAAAATATTTTGATCGAGGACCAAAGGAATTTTTATCAAAAGAGGAGGAGGCTTTTAAATCGTTATATGCATACACTCAGCTTATTTTAAACGGAATTACAACGGCTATGCCTATTACTTCTGTATTATATAAGCGTTGGGCTGAAACTTATGAAGAGCTTGTGGCCGCGGCAGATCATGCCAAAAGTCTTGGTTTACGTGTATATCTCGGGCCTAGCTACCAAGCAGGAATGCGAGTAGTACATGAGACTGGGGATATTTCGGTCATATACGACGAGGACGCAGGATTGGCTGGTCTTGAGCGTGCTGTCAAGTTTGTTCAGACATTTGATGGAGCTGCGGATGGGCTTATTCGCGGAATGCTGGCTCCCGAACGAATCGAAACGCAAACTCAAGAAGTCCTTCGGCAAACGAAAGCATTTAGCCGCGAGCTAGGCTGTCCAGTACGTTTACACGCTGCTCAAGGGAAGTTTGAGTATAATTATATTACTACTCAGATGGGTAAAACGCCGATTCGTTACTTATATGAGCTTGGATTTTTAGATAAAAATACGGCGATTCCCCATGGGATTTTCACCTCGGAATTTACAGGTGATGTGAATGTGTATGGTTCAGATTTGGCTCTTTTACAAGAGACAAAAACCACGATTATTCACTGTCCGCTGATTATGGGCAGGCATGGAGGTGCTCTTGATTCCTTTGCATCCTATAAAGAACGAGGCATTCCGCTGGCAATCGGTACAGACACCTTTCCGCCAGATATGTTTATAAACATCCGGACCGCATCAATGGTTTCTCGATTGAGATATGGCGAAGTGTATCACTCGAAGTTTAGTGATATTTTCCACGCAGCGACGATTGGCAGCGCTGAATTCCTTGGGCGATCAGATCTTGGTCGCCTTGCTCCCGGAGCGAAGGCTGATCTGATCGCCGTTGACCTTTCCGGCTTTCATTTCGGCCCCATTGATGACCCTTTCATTACCATGTGTATGTCAGCAACTGGGAGAGATATCGTCTTATCTATTATTAATGGGCAAATCGTGATGAAGAATCGCTTGTTGCCGGGGATCGATCTAGACGAACTAAAAATAAAAGGCCAAAGCTATTTTAATAAACTTAAAACCAGTTATGTCGAGAGAGATTATGAAGAACTCGGCGCAGATCAATTGTTTACTAAAGGGTTATAGATGTCTCATTTTTGCACTTTACTCCGCTGGGGTATGGTGCTTTTCCATTTTAATACCTCTAATGTGAATTATTCATACCTTCATCTTAAAACTCTATAAATTATCTATCATCAACATTCTTGTTATTTTTAGCGCATTGTTTTACACTGAGTCCATTCCGATACATGGAGGTTTATTCTTGAATCTAATACTTAACCAGTTGAACAAAATAACTTACAAACAAATCGTGATGTACGTACAAATAGCTCTTTGTTTTGTAGCCTCTGTTATTTTTGTGAATAACAATTACTCATTCTATGAACGCCCGATAGCGAAGGTCATCGAGACCAAACTAGGAGATACCACCAAAGTAAATGACATACATAATAATAAAGATCAACTCTTCACACAACAAGTGGTAGCCGTATTAAAAAATGGAAAGAAAAAGGGAGAGCTGATCCATTTAACCAACCAATATTCCACTTCAGGAGCTTATGACCAAGAATATCAGGTTGGAAATGAACTGTTTGTTTGGATCGATACGAATACCAATGAAGATGGAGTATTAACGGGAAGCATAAAAAATGTAAAACGCGATAAATACGTGCTGATCGTAGCATGGATTTTTATCTTTACTTTGCTTATTGTTGGAAAAAAGCAAGGGTTGTTTTCAATTGTCAGCTTAGCAGTCAATGCCATTATCCTCTCATATGCCTTAGATATGTATGTAAAAACATCAGTCATCAGCTTGTTAGTCGCTTGCTGTATCAGTGCGATTTTATTTACTGCCATCTCTTTATTACTCGTTAATGGTTTTAATGAAAAAACCTATGCAGCAGTAATAGCCACCCTTGTAACAACCTTTGTTTCTCTATTCATAGCTTATCTAGTCCTGTGGCTAACTTCTGAAGAAGGCCTTCGTTACGAAGAAATGCAGTTTCTAACTCGTCCTCCTCAAACGGTATTTATGGCGGGAATATTAGTTGGATCTCTAGGTGCTGTAATGGATGTAGCCATTACTATGTCTTCTTCTATCTTTGGGTTGTACGAAAAAAATAACCATATATCAATAAAAGCGCTTAAAGCTTCTGGAATGGAAATCGGAAAAGATGTGATGGGAACGATGACCAATATATTGTTCTTCGCGTATATAAGTGGATCTATCCCGATGCTCATTTTGTATATGAAAAATGGTTCTCCACTAGGATACACCCTTTCCATGAATCTTTCCCTAGAATTAGCTAGGGCCCTTGCTGGTGGGATTGGAATTGTATTAACGATTCCGATCGGTCTATATATTTCTATCTTTTTTGTAAACCGAAAGAGGGCAAAATCATGAATGCTTTATTCTGTCTAGCAGCGATTTTATTTATTCTAATGGTAGTGATAGGAGGAAAAAAAGGAGCAAAGTCTTTTATTGCTTTATTTTTAAACTTTGCTGTCCTTCTTTTGACCATCCTTATCATGACTGATCCAAGTGCAAACCCAATTATTCTTACCTTAATTGCCTGTACAATCATTAGTTGTATTAATCTCTTTTTTATCAATGATGTAAATAATAAAACCATCACTGCTTTTGTTTCTACCATTATCACCTTGGCTATTTTGCTATTTTTCATTGTGATTGTTACTGAAAAATCAATGATTCAAGGATTTGGAGAAGAAGAAACGGAAGAACTTAGCATGTTCTCTTTGTATTTAGGAGTCGACTTTGTAAAGATTGGGGCGGCCATGATCATTATGAGTACGATAGGAGCCATTATCGATGTGGCCATTTCCATTGCTTCTCCTATGCGTGAGCTCTACAATCATAATCAGCAGGTGAGTAGGATGGATTTATTCTCATTCGGAATCAGCATTGGTAGAGATATACTCGGAACCAATACAAACACATTATTTTTCGCCTTCTTTGGCGGATACTTGGCCATGCTAATTTGGTTTAAAGACCTATCTTACTCACTAGGAGACATTGTCAACTCAAAAATATTCAGTTCTGAAATGATCAACATCCTTTGTGCCGGAATAGGAGTAGCCTTAATTATACCGATTACCTCTTGGATCACTGCTTACTATTTGGATAAAACAAGAGAAAAGTCTCAATAAAAAAGGAGCTTTATGTGTACATAGTGAACACACAAAGCTCCTTTTTCATTACGCTCTTATAACAAGAACGCTTTTACTAGAAAAAATATTCATATTTTACTAATAATCCATTCTTATTCCGTGCTTTTTCTAATCACTAATTCAGAACCAAGGTATAATGTTTTAACAATTTTGCGCTTTTCTACCACTCTTTCAAGCAATAACTGTACGGCATTTTTACATAACTCCATTAAGTCAATATGAAAAGTCGTAAGAGGTGGAGAAACATACTTTGCAATACTAATATTATTTATGCTAATGAGATTGACTCGTCCTGGTATTGCAATTCCATACTCATTTAAGGCCTGTAAACAACCAACCGCTATCGGATCTGCCGCTATGTAAAAAGCAGTAGGTAATTCATCTCCCAATGTATCAATGGCATTCTTCATAAGGTTATACCCGTTATCCACGGAAAAGCCTCTCCGGCAGAATACATAACGATCATTCAAATGACCCTTCTCATCCATATAGGCACGAAATGTTCTTTCTCGAATATCCATTTCTTCAAGCCCTGTATTAGGATTATGATACGTTCCTCCGATGAAGCCGATCCTGCTATGCCCCTTGTCAATAAAGAAATCCACTGCTCTTTTTGTCATTTCAGAAAGGTCAGGTCTAACGGAATCATAGTGAACTGCGTCTGGTGTCGTATCAATGAAAACACCATTTGGGGTAATGCTTCTGAGACGATTTAATTCTTTCTCTGTAAAAGAACCCACTGCTATAAAACCCTTGATAGTATCAGGGATTTTGGCTATTCCATCTGCGATTTTGTACGTGGTAAGCTCCACATTAGTCTTTTTTGCCCACTTTTCTATTTCAAGCCTCATCGTTTTAAAGTAAACATCTTCAAGCTCTTCTTGATCTGTCAGCCAATACAAAAAGGCGATATTATTTACTAACTGCCGAACCGTTTTTCTTCTATAATTAAGCTTCTCAGCTACGTCATATATTTTCTCACGTGTTTCATCTGGTACAGAAAGGCTCTCATCATTATTCAACACACGGGAAACAGTTGAAATCGAAAAACCCGCCTGTTCTGCAATATCTTTAATTGTTGCCATTGTCAATTACCTCCAATTATCCATACCCATATTATACGATTCAACCTCCACCCTAACAAGTAAATTTTTTTACTAGTTAGGAGGAAAAAATTTTATTTGTGATTTTACATTTTGAATTCACCCTACAAAAGTGTACACCTAACAAACTTCTCGTGCATAACATGCCTAGAAGTCTATGTTAAAATAACAGAGGTGAAAAAGATTTATGGTTTCATATATGGATTATACATCACCAACAACTCAGTTTACTTTTGATATCAATAAAAGTCCCTTGTTCATTAAAGATAATAAAAACTATATTAATATATTAAGTATAAAACAGTTGAATACACTTGAAAATGTATCTCTCTTAGATATTTTCCTCAGTACGAATAATGTTGTAGAACCGCACTATCACCAAAATGCAGCCGAACTTGTATACTGTATTTCTGGTTCTGCTACTGTATCAATTCTAAATCCATTTACAAAACAAATACTGAATTACACCATTACACCTGGACAAGTGGCAAATGTTCCACAGGGATGGTGGCATTATGAAATAGCTTTAGTTGACAACACCCATCTTTTGGCTATTTTTAATGCACCGACTCCAGAAGTTATTTTAGGTTCTGATATTTTGAAATTTACCCCTGCAAAAATCATGTCGCATACCTATTGTGTTGACGAAAATCAGTGGAAACAAGCCATTTCAGCAGTTAAACCATCCACATATATAGGTCCATACAAGGATTGTAATAGATCAACGGATCATAGCCATTATCAACATATAAATCAACTTCATGAACAATCCCGATATATTCGGCAATATCCACAGCCACTATACGGTCACCATTATCAGCAATATTCGGGTTAATAGATGTAAATTAATGCAATTCTAGACATGTGAAACCATGATTTTTCATTTTAAAAATAAAAATAGGCCCATTCACATTGAATAGGCCTCTTTAACTATTATTTTTGTTTATAATATGTGATTGCCAATGCAAATGCTAAGACCGTTCCCTTTACAATGTCCATTGCGTAGTAAGGGACAGACATCATCACAAGGCCGTTTGCTAAAATCCCGATCAACACAGCACCTACGAAGGTTCCGAATGCATTTGGCTTACCGGCACCTAAAACGGAAAAACCGATAAAAGCAGCTGCTACAGAATCCATTAAGTAAGGGGCACCTGAGTTGATTTCAGATGTCATAACCCGTGAAGCTAAGACAATTCCTCCAATCGCGGCAAAAAGCGCCGATAGCAGGTAGGCTGCAACTTTGTATTTATTTACCGGTATTCCTGATAGTCTTGCTGCTTCTTTATTTCCCCCGATCACATACATGTATCTTCCGTGTTTCGTGTACGTTAAAAAGATATGAACCACTACAACGACAACGACCATGATCAAAATAATCCACGGTACCTGGCCGATTTTCGAAAAAAACGGACTAATCAGACCTTCTGCCATGGTTCCATCAGGCAACACCATGTTTTGTGAAACAGTCGCTCCCTTTGTATAGGTCAATGCCGTTCCTTGAATAATGAACATGGTTGCAAGCGTCATTAACATATCAGGAATCCGCATTTTTACAATCATAATGGAATTCAATATCCCTACAATTAATGCAGCAGCAATTGCCGAGATAATGGCTACAAAGGTATTTTGTGAAAACCAGACAAACATGGAAATAACGATTGCATTTGATAAGGAGGCCACCGATCCAACGGAAAGATCGAAGCCATCAACCGTTAAACTGATGGTAATTCCGATTGCAATGATGGTTACAATTGAAATGGAACGCAGAATATTTACAATATTATTTCCCTGGATAAAGGCTGGATTGGCCAATGAAAATATGATAATGAGTGCAATGATCGTAATAATCGTTCCATATTTATAAAAAAACTGGAAAAGATCAAATGACGTTTTTACCGGGGTCTGTTTCTTTGCTGTTATGTTTGTCTCCATCTTACCTACCCCCTGTTGAATAGAATAATAGTTCTTCTTCATTTGTTGAGTTTGTTTCTAGTTCCTTCACTGACTTTCCATCATAAAGAACATAAACCCGATTCGTAATTCCCATGATCTCAGAAGCTTCAGATGATGCATAAATAATGGCCTTTCCACGGCTTGCAAGCTCAGCAATTAGGTTAAAAATATCCTTTTTTGCGCCAACGTCTACACCTTTAGTTGGCTCATCAAAAATATAGACATCAGCCTCGGCTACCAGCCACTTTCCAATGGCAACCTTTTGTTGATTACCACCAGAAAGATTTTGAACCTTTGTTTCTTCTGACGGTGTCTTTATTCCCAGACGGTTGATCATTGCTTTTGCAACTAACTTTTCTTTTTTACGATCCAAGAAATTAAATTCCTTTGAAAAACGTCGTAAATTCGCTACAGTTAAATTTGATTCAACCGATTCATATACAAGAATACCTTCTTTTCGGCGCTCTTCAGGGACCAAGGCAAGTCCATTCTTAACCGCTTCATATGGATTTTTAACGCTAACCCTTTTTCCGTTCACCTTGACTTCTCCTGCTATTAATTCGCCTTCAGCCCCGAACAGGGCTTTACAGAACTCGGTCTTACCGGCACCTACAAGCCCGGCGATTCCCACAATCTCTCCTGCTCTGACATTCATGCTGAAATCTTTAATCTTATCTCTAACTGTAAGTCCTTTTACTTCAAGGAATGTGTCTCCAATGGTCATGAATTTATCAGGAAACTGTTCACCGAGTTTTTGACCAAGCATATGCTCCACTACTTTGTTTTGGGTGGTATCCGAAATTCTCTGTCTCTCGACTACTTCCCCATTTCTCATAATCGTAATGTCATCACAAATCTCAAAAATCTCTGGTAGTCGGTGCGATATAAAAATAATTCCAACATCACGTCTCTTTAATTCTTTTACTATACGAAATAATTCATTTGTTTCTGTATGACTAAGAGGTGCTGTCGGCTCATCCAAAATGAGAAATTTACATTCTTTCGACACTGCTCTAGCGATCAAAACCATTTGTTTTTCTGCCAATGTCAATTCACTTACTAGTTTTTTAGTAGGAAGAGTCAAATTCATTTCTACTAGGATGGCGGCCGCTTTCGAATGCAGGCTTTTCCAATTGACCCATTGCTTCTTTCCCATGTTATGGACCGTATCCATTAACATGATATTTTCAGCAACCGTTAAGTTGGGGATCAGAGCTGTATCCACTTCCTGATATACAATTTGAATTCCAGAATCCATGGCACTTTTTGGAGAACGAATGGTCATAGGTTGTCCATTCATTGTGATTTCACCAGTATAGTGGCCATATGCCCCTGCAAGAACCTTCATCAACGTTGATTTCCCAGCACCATTGGCTCCGATTAAGGCATGAGTTCTCCCGCTTTCAACTGAAAAATCCACCTCATTTAATGCTTTAACACCCGGAAATTCAATTGAGACATTCTTCATCTTTAAAGTGGTCATGATGTCACTGTCCTTTCAAAGAAACACTCTCTTTTTCTTTTTAAAAAGAGAGTGTCTATCTACAAGTCCCTTACTTCTTATAATGTTCCTTTAGTGTCTTCATCCAGTCTTCCTCAAATTCTGATGATTGGCCCCATCCTTCAATGATTTCAGTTAGATTGACCATATTAACAGGATCTTTTGATTTTTGAAGGTCTTCTTGAGAGATTAGTGAAGCTTCCAAATCATACGTTTGTGGTGTTTCCTCTCCTGCTAATTTCTTTGCGAGTATTCTCATATTTACTGAACCTATCAACTTAGGATCAACAGCTGCGGTATATCTCCAAGCACTGCCTTCTCTTTGAATTTCCTGCAAATCAGCATTTGAAACATCGATTCCATAGATTTTCACTTCTTCTCTGCCAGCTTCTTTTAACGCACGAGCTGCACCGATAGCAAAAGCATCCCATGTTGCAAAAATCGCATCAAGTTCACCCTTAGGGTATTTATTTAACATTGCGGCAACGGCATTTTGGGTTTGAACACTAGTGTCAGCTGCTGCTACCCCAAAGCGCTCCACTTCTTTTATTCCAGGATTATTTGCTAAAACCTCTTCATAAACCTTATTTCGTCTAACCATAGGTGGGAATCCGTCCACCCATAGGTAAGCAATATTGGCTTCACCTTTTGTTTCTTTTACTAATTGGTCCAATGATAGAGTAGCTAATGCTTCATCATCCTGTGATACTAGAGTGACACCATCAACACTAGTTAAATTTGCATTCGAGTCAAATGCGACTACACTCTTTCCTGCGTCAACAATTTTCTGTATGTCATTCACGGTAGCATCATCGTCACCGTGAGAAATAATAAATCCATCATAATCTTGAGTTAACGCTTGGTTAAGCGCATCATGAAATTTCGCTGTATCTCCATTTGCAGTAAATACATCCACTTGGAATCCTAATGCTTCACCTTCTTGTTTTGCACCAGCTAAGAATTGAGCTGTGTGATCGTCTCCACCAATTTTACGAATAACTTTGATTTTCGGTTGGTCCCCATTTGCAAAGCGGTCAGGTACACCTTCAATCGGTGTGTTCGATCCTGTTGCTTCCTTTGTTTCTCCCCCTGTTGCACAGCCTGTAAGCAAAAGTGTTGCAGCGATCGCTGATACAAATGCACTTCTTAAAAAGTTCTTCTTCATGATTCTTTCTCCCCTTTTTGTTTTTTGTCTTCTTACCAACGTTGCTCTTAGGAGAGTTTTTATAAAATATAAAAAACCTCTCCAGAAAAGAGAGGTTTCATCACAAAATAAGGACTACTCCTCTCTTATCTCTCAAAACAATTTCTTGTTTTGCAGGATTTAGCACCAATTCCATATGGAACGGTTGCTGGGCGTCATCGGGCCAGTCCCTCTGCCACTCTTGATAAGAGAACGTATTTTATTCATTTACTTTAATAAAGTATAAAACTTAATTTAATATTCTATTAACAAAATGTCAATAGTATTTTCTAAATATTATTAATAGGTGTATTTTTCCAAAGATAGCTACAATAGATTCTTCGTATGTATTAAGCCCATCAAAAGGTCCACTTTACTCTAATAAAGATTATCACCGTCTCCGACAAATTGGTGAACTTTAGCGGAATTGAAAGCTATAATTAACACAAACATAATTAGGTGAATTCGTTATGATGTGATACACTTTATCTACCATTTGATTTACTTGCTTACATTGTGCCCCACTCACTCAGTGAGTGGGGATCCTTGTATATAAAAAGAAAAAAACAGACTCTAAAAAGAGCCTGCTTAGTTTGTTTTTATTATTAAGCTTTACGCACGTTAGCTGCTTGAGCTCCACGTTGACCTTGCTCAACGTCAAAAGTAACTGCTTGACCTTCGTCTAAAGATTTAAAACCTTCGCCTTGGATAGCTGAGAAATGAACGAATACGTCTTCTCCGGCTTCACGCTCAATAAATCCGAAACCTTTTTCTGCGTTAAACCATTTTACTTTACCTTGTTCCATTTTGTTTCCTCCTGCTGTGTGCTTTACACACAATGTGTTACTATCCTTGGACTCAGTGATCATCAAGACGAAAAGTTAATCTTATACTATCCTTTACACCGAACAAAAATAATTCTTCTAAAGTTTAACATTTTTTATAAGTATTTGCAAGAACATATCCTCAGTATCCTGCAGGTTACGAGAAAAGCAAACTAAAAAACCTAAATACGTCTAAATAGGAATGTCTATAAAAGGCATTTATACATCAAAACGATTTTTAACATCTTACATACTTGCGTTTGAAACCAAGCTTCCCTCTATCCATTTCTTTTTGAATACTTTCGTATGCGTTTAGTAAACTGCTTTTTTTATTGTCCCGTTTAACTTCTACGATTCCTATTTCCTTTGAGGTCTCAACCGCCTTTTCATGTTGCGGCAAATAGGAAATCCCTACGGTGTATACAAAATTATTCATAGCGGATTTAGTTCGTTCTGGCGAATTATGAATCGTATTTTTTATCATATCAAGCATATTGGAAATCTTACTTTCGGAAAATTCCTTGTCTTTGCGATTTCCTAAAAGCCAGCAGTAGCAACTCCACCCAGCTGACATTCTCAACTCGTCACCACTTGCAATCCATTTATCCGCCACTTCTTGTGCAATATCTGACTCTGATAAAGTGACTGCCACCACGTAATCAGACAGCATATAAAAATACGCTCCGTCCATCCAACGATCAAAATCAGATTCAGTCATAGCTTTCGGGTCTGCAATAATGCCTGCAAAGTACATTGCATCGTAGTTACCTGTGGCATATAGCTCATCAGCTAGTTCTTGATTTATTTTTATTTTCTTTGCAATTGGTTTCATAGCACCTGTAGCCACGCCAAACAGGGGCTCGTGTGCACCATTGGAAATATACATTTTTTTCGTTCGTTCCTTACCAAGAGCTTCAAGTTCCTGCATCACTGTTTCAAAATCCATAGCTATGTACGTCCTTCCTTTATTTTCATCCATTTCATTATAACCATTACCTGCAGCTAAAAATAAACATTAATTAATATGATCTTATCGTATATTTTTGTGCGAGCCGTCACAGGAGGGCATTTTTTGAGATAGTCCACAAGTGCAATCCTTTAAGCCCTTTCCACTGAAAATTTTCTCCATACAATTTTCAATCCTTGACACTCGAGTTTTTGATTGTTTGGGTTGAGAAAAATAAAGAATGTATGCTCTTTGTCGTCCCGGTGTCAATGCCTCAAATGCAGTTTTCAAGTCTGGTGTTTCTTCGAATTTATTTTGAAGTTCTTCAGGAATGATGAATTCTGTATGCTTTTTTAAATCCACTTCCAAACCCGCTTTTTCAACTTCAATAGCTGCATGGATATACGCTTTCAAAACGGGTTCTAGTTCCACTATTTCTTGAAGACTGGTGAACCGAATCTGGCGCGCTGCCTGTACATTCTCGGTTTGTTGGACAAGAATTCCATGGGGATCTTTTAATAAGGAACCTTTGTGAAACAGAAGCGCACAATATTCTTTAAATCCATGAATTAATACGACATTTTTGTTATTAAACGTGTAACAAGGATGCATCCATTTAAATTCTTCGGTCAGATCACAGTCAAGAACAATATGTCTCAACCTCTCAGATTCTTCCTTCCATTTTTTAGTCTTACTTAAATAATCATCAACCTTAGGATTCAGTTTACCAATTGCCATGTTGTTCTCTCCCTATATAAAAATTAGTTTCACAATGGAAGATTTAGTTGCCATGATACCCCAAAGCGATCATTTAGCCAACCAAACCTTTGACTAAAACCATAATCACCAATTGGCATAAGTGCTTGTCCACCCTCGATCAGTTTGTGATAAACGTTGTTTATTTCTTCTTCAGTATCACATGTAACAAAAATTGAGAAGGATGGAGTAAATGTAAACTGATGCTTTAAATTACTATCTATACACATAAATTCTTGCCCTTTTAAAGAAAAAGTAGCCTGCATTACCGTTCCTTCATCTCCAGATTCATTCGCTCCATAGCGAACAATACTTGTAATTTCTGATTCCTCAATAATAGATATGTAATAATTCATAGCTTCTTCTGCTTTGCCATCTTGAAACATTAAGAATGGTGTAACTTTTCCCATTAAGTTCAGCTCCTCAAATTAGAAATATTAATATTTCTCTACAGCCAAGTTTGATTAATTATTATTCTTAAGGCAAAAAAATGATGATACCTGAAAGATATCATCATTTTAATTATCTGGGAAGGTTTTAATGACTTTAACTTGTGTTCCTGGATAATAGTGCCCTAAAATATCTTTGTAGGATTTTCCCTTCTCTGCCATTTCGTTTGCACCCCATTGACTCATACCAACTCCATGACCATGACCTTTGCCACTTACTTTGTAAGAAGTTGGATTCATTTCAAACGAACTTACTAAATAACTTCTAAAATGACCTCCACCTATCATTGGTCGAATTTTTTTTAATTCAACATGATCCAATGAGACTTTTTCAAAAATAATGGTTCCATCAATCAACCTTCTCATAAATTCGATTTGAATCGAGCCTATCATCGACCTTTGTGATTCGTTTTTAACCTTATCGATAGCAAAAAAAGGAATACTTAAAATTTTTATGTCACCTTCATATCCATTTCTATTAAGCCATTTTTTAATAGATACGCTAATTTTTCCATCTTTCTCCTTTAATTCATTCCAACCCTTCGATCTGATTTCATCCAAATCTATTTGTGTTTTATGTAATGTAAACTCCCAAGGTTGAACGGGGTCATATGGATCTTGTTTGACTGGGAAATACGGACTTGCATTGCCACCCCATACATTTTTATTACTTTCCGTTATTCCACCATTACTCGCAGAATAAAAAGCACTTATAGGTTTTTCTTGAAAAGTAATGATTTCTCCTTTCGTATCATTTACAGCTCTTTTTGTTTTATTGAATTGATTATACCCTCCGTAGACTTGATATTGAATGGTGTCGTCTAGTTTGGGAGTCTTATGGGTGATGGTATAAGTACGAGCAGCTAACGTTTGTGCTTTTAAGGCCTCTATATTCCATTCGGGAAACACTTCAAATGGAACAACACCCTGTAAGTAATCCTCTAATAGTATTTGATTAACTGGTCTAATGTTTTTTCCTTCTATATTAAATTCTACCGCACCCATATAAGGCCTGCCATTAATGTAGATTAGATGCTTTTCATCATAAGAATCAGGATATAAAATGAACGGGCTAGCTATTTCCGTTGTTGACTCACCACAAGTGAGAAACATTTCCCCACCCTTAAATGATAGTGTATATTCAACCCCTTCCGTTATCATCAATGCTGGATCTAATGTTGAATAAGCTCCTTTTATGTGAAATGGTAATTTAGAGGTGTCTCCGATATAATTTCTTAATTTCACTGAAATCATCTCTTCGGCTTGCACTTCATTAGGTAACATTAGTAAAAAAACTGTGAAAATCATTAGAATTAAAGTTTTCATACTCATATTATTTATAATGTGTAAACTGATTATTCCTGAAGCTCCATTCTACAAAGGGATGCTTTTATAATTCTTTTTGATTAACATTTAGTTCAACTAAATTACCATCTGGATCAGCACAGAAAATTTGTGCAAAACCACTTTTTCCGTATGGTTTTTCAAGGAGTTCCACTTTATTCTGTTTTAACCACGTAAGTGTGTCATAGTAGTTCTCGACTCTCAGGGCAAAGTGACCTTCTCTGCTGGATAAGCTTTTATCCTGCCGAATCGTCTGTGAAAAAGGATCGACGATCAAGTGGAGTTGCTGTCCCTCTATTTCAAACCATGCACCTGAAAAATCAAAGTCTGGCCGTGGTATTTCTTTTAAACATAAAACTTTCCCATAGAAATCTTTTGCTCTTTCCAAATCTGAAACAGTAAGACTTACATGATGTAGACTTTTATATTTAATCAAAACATTCACCTCTTTCTATTCAACTGAATTATTTTTATCTTACTCAACAAACCCCCTTTATGGAAGTGAGTCCAAACCATCCACCCACCTGCTATTCTTCAAGGTTTGCTGAAAAGTCATAAAGTAAATATTTTATTTAAAGATAAAAAAAACACAAAAAAAAAACGCTCAATAAGCGTTTTTTACTTTGTTATATTACGCGCCTTAGAGGATTCGAACCTCTGACCGTACGCTTAGAAGGCGTATGCTCTATCCAGCTGAGCTAAAGGCGCATATATAGACTGGCGGAGAAGGAGGGATTTGAACCCTCGCGCCGGTTACCCGACCTACACCCTTAGCAGGGGCGCCTCTTCAGCCTCTTGAGTACTTCCCCATAGACATAAAAATGGCTCCGCAGGTAGGACTCGAACCTACGACCGATCGGTTAACAGCCGATTGCTCTACCACTGAGCTACTGCGGAACATTGAAATATTATTCTGCTATCGTAAAAAATCTGGTGGGCCTAAATGGACTCGAACCATCGACCTCACGCTTATCAGGCGTGCGCTCTAACCAGCTGAGCTATAGGCCCCTTATTTGGAGCGGGTGATGAGAATCGAACTCACGACATCAGCTTGGAAGGCTGAGGTTTTACCATTAAACTACACCCGCAAATATTAAATTGGAGGCAACACCCGGATTTGAACCGGGGATAAAGGTTTTGCAGACCTCTGCCTTACCACTTGGCTATGCTGCCATGACTGGGCTAGCTGGATTCGAACCAACGCATGACGGAGTCAAAGTCCGTTGCCTTACCGCTTGGCTATAGCCCATTGATTAAACTTCATGTAATTCTTCCCCGAATTCTCTGCAAGAATCCGCACACCAAGAGGATATTTTGGAAATTTCACTTCAGGAAATTTATGAAATATCGTCGACTACAAGGTATAAAAGAAATACAAATTTTATTAAGATGGGGCGACTGATGGGAATCGAACCCACGAA
Organism: Bacillus coreaensis; assembly: GCF_050586445.1. NCBI lineage: Bacteria > Bacillati > Bacillota > Bacilli > Caryophanales > Bacillaceae > Bacillus > Bacillus coreaensis. The sequence continues at coordinate 2,346 of NZ_JBOCCY010000023.1, read as the reverse complement.
TGTCGGAACCACAATCCGATGCGTTAACCACTTCGCCACAACCGCCATGATGGTGGAGGGGGACGGATTCGAACCGCCGAACCCAAGGGAGCGGATTTACAGTCCGCCGCGTTTAGCCACTTCGCTACCCCTCCAGATTGGAATTAAATGTGCAATAAAATTAATGGTGGCTCAGGACGGAATCGAACCGCCGACACAAGGATTTTCAGTCCTTTGCTCTACCGACTGAGCTACTGAGCCATATTTACTTAAAATGGCGGTCCCGACCGGGATCGAACCGGCGATCTCCTGCGTGACAGGCAGGCATGTTAACCGCTACACCACGGGACCAAAGTCTTTTCAAGTTCCCTTGAAGCAACTTAATTGCGGGGACAGGATTTGAACCTGCGACCTTCGGGTTATGAGCCCGACGAGCTACCAGACTGCTCCACCCCGCGACAATATTATTTTAAAAAAATGGAGGAGGTAGAGGGATTCGAACCCCCGCGCGGTTTGACCCGCCTGTCGGTTTTCAAGACCGATCCCTTCAGCCAGACTTGGGTATACCTCCGTATCTTTGGTAGCGGCGGAGGGGATCGAACCCCCGACCTCACGGGTATGAACCGTACGCTCTAGCCAGCTGAGCTACACCGCCAAAAAAATTATTGAAGATTATTTTCACTACACTACGATCTGTAAAAAATATTGGTGGAGCCTAGCGGGATCGAACCGCTGACCTCCTGCGTGCAAGGCAGGCGCTCTCCCAGCTGAGCTAAGGCCCCATAATAAAGTTAGATGGTCGGGAAGACAGGATTCGAACCTGCGACCCCTTGGTCCCAAACCAAGTGCTCTACCAAGCTGAGCTACTCCCCGATTATAACTAATTTGGCGCGCCCGAAAGGAGTCGAACCCATAACCTTCTGATCCGTAGTCAGACGCTCTATCCAATTGAGCTACGGGCGCATGTATTATAATGTTAATTATATTAGTGTGTTAAGGACAGCTATTTTGCTTTACAATCTATGGAAGGATATTTTACTTCGTAAAAATCCTTGGTGCCGAGGACCGGAATCGAACCGGTACGGTAGTCACCTACCGCAGGATTTTAAGTCCTGTGCGTCTGCCAGTTCCGCCACCCCGGCAAAAGAAGTTCTTGGAGCGGAAGACGGGATTCGAACCCGCGACCCCAACCTTGGCAAGGTTGTATTCTACCACTGAACTACTTCCGCATATGGTAAGTTATTTTGCTAACGCAAAAAACTTTGGTGCGGGTGAAGGGAGTCGAACCCCCACGCCTTGCGGCGCTAGATCCTAAGTCTAGTGCGTCTGCCAATTCCGCCACACCCGCATAATAATAGCCTACATTATTTAAGAAAAATGGTGAGCCATGAAGGACTCGAACCTTCGACCCTCTGATTAAAAGTCAGATGCTCTACCGACTGAGCTAATGGCTCGGTATAAAGTGGTGCCGGTGAGAGGACTTGAACCCCCAACCTACTGATTACAAGTCAGTTGCTCTACCAATTGAGCTACGCCGGCTTATTAAGAGTGTAAATTTACTTAGTTTAGTTCTCCAGAAAGTCATCCCGATCTCAGGAAGCCTGTCCAAGTAGCAGCTCGATCGGTATGCTGATGCATTTCGAAGAAGCTTAATCGTTCGTGCTCTACCAATTGAGCTACGCCGGCTTATTAGGAAGACTATTTTTCAGTTTTGTGAAAAATAGTCTTGATGGAGGATGACGGGATCGAACCGCCGACCCCCTGCTTGTAAGGCAGGTGCTCTCCCAGCTGAGCTAATCCTCCGAAATGAAATGTTTTTTTCACAAAGTGAAAAAACTTGGTGACCCCTACGGGATTCGAACCCGTGTTACCGCCGTGAAAGGGCGGTGTCTTAACCGCTTGACCAAGGGGCCGAACTATATATTTTAGACAAAATAATAGTCCCAATAGGGACAAGCCTGGCGACGTCCTACTCTCACAGAGGGAAACCCTCAACTACCATTGGCGCTGAAAAGCTTAACTTCCGTGTTCGGTATGGGAACGGGTGTGACCTTTTCGCTATCGCCACCAGACTTTTTAATTTTGAAGGTTGTTCCTTCAAAACTAGATAAAGTGTCAAAGTCAAAAGAATGAGTATCTACTTCGCGGAAAACGAGCTCCAACGGCTAGGGACTCGGGGTCATAAGCTAAAGCCCTTCAGAGGTCAGGACCTCTTACGGTCTTCATCTTATGCCTGTCGTCCCTGACCAAGCCGTTTCCGCATCTTGGTTAAGTCCTCGATCGATTAGTATCAGTCAGCTCCACACGTCACCGCGCTTCCACCTCTGACCTATCAACCTGATCATCTTTCAGGGATCTTACTAGCTT